>CAZMOQ010000016.1:0-15944 GCA_964568155.1 uncultured Clostridia bacterium
GTGTTTTAATACAAGCGAGCAAACTTGCTTGTCTTATGGTAAAATGATTTTATACCGTGTCATACTGAGCAGGCGAGCGCAGCGAGCCTGTCGAATGTATCTAAAAAGTAAATATTTTAGAACCGCAGTGACGAATAATCAAGTAAGAGATTCTTCGCTAACGCTCAGAATGACAAGAGAGTAGTTCAGAATGACAAGGAAGAACATTCAAAATAACATAAAAAACGACAAAAAACAAAAACTAAAAACCAGCGATTAATTTTTACATATCGTTGCGTGAAATATATAAAAAATAAAAGAGGTTTACGTATGGTAGAAGCCGCAAATTTTATTGAACAAATCATAAACGAAGAACTTGAAAGCGGTAAAGTTAATTCCGTTTATACCCGTTTTCCACCCGAACCGAACGGATATTTGCACATCGGGCACGCAAAAAGCCTTTGCATTAACTTCGGTATTAAAGAAAAGTATAACGGTAAATGTAATCTTTTCTTGGACGATACTAACCCGTCTAAAGAAAAAACCGAATTCGTTGACGCTATCAAAGCCGATATAAATTGGCTCGGGTTTTCTTGGGATAAAGAGACTTATGCGTCCGATTTTTTTGAAGATATTTACAACTTTGCCGAAAAACTTATACTCGACGGCAAAGCCTTCGTATGCGATATGTCAGCCGACGAAATAAGCGCTTCTAGGGGTACGCTTACCGAACCGGGTAAGGAAAGTCCTTTCAGGAACCGTTCTATCGAAGAAAATTTAACGCTTTTCAGAGAAATGCGTGCAGGTAAGTTTGCCGACGGAGAAAAGTGCTTAAGGGCAAAAATAAATATGGCTTCGCCCAACATAAATATGCGTGACCCCGTTATATATAGAATATTACGCCAAACGCATCACCGCACGGGCGATAAGTGGTGCATATACCCTATGTACGATTACGCTCACCCCATTTGCGACTATATGCAAGGCGTTACTCACTCTATTTGCACACTTGAGTTCGAAGACCACCGTCCGCTTTACGACTGGGTAGGGATAAATCTCGGTTTCAACCCAAAACCCCGTCAAATAGAATTTGCAAGGCTTAACGTAACTAACTTGGTAATGAGCAAGCGTTATCTTAAAAAATTAGTTGAAGACGGCTCGGTAGACGGTTGGGACGACCCCCGTATGCCGACGCTTGCAGGTTTACGCAACAGGGGCGTGCCTGCCGAAGCGCTTAAAGATTTTTGTTCCAGAATAGGCGTTTGCAAAGCGAATTCCGAAGTGCAAATCAGTTATTTGGAAGCGTGCATAAGGGAATATTTAAATCTTCACGCCGAAAGAGCGATGGTAGTGCTTAAACCGCTTAAAATGACCATAACGAATTACGAAGGCAGCGAAGAACTCGACTTTGAAATAAACCCCAACGACGAAAATCACCCGACAAGAAAAATTCTTTTCGGCAAAACGCTTTATATCGATAGGGACGATTTTTCGCTCGCTCCCCCGCCGAAATATTTTAGGCTTAAAAAAGACGGATACGTTCGCCTTAAAAACGCATATATCGTGCATTGCGACGAAGTCATCACGGACGAAAACGGCGAAGTTACCGAAGTTTTATGCACATACGTTCCCGAATCCAAAAGCGGCAACGACACCAGCGGCATAAAGGTTAAGGGCGTTATTCAATGGGTATGTGCGGAAAACGCCGTAGATACGGAAATAAGAAAGTACGGATATTTGCTTAACGACGAAGAATACGCAGGGCAAGATTTTTCCGAAAGAATGAATAAAAACAGCCTTCAAATATTTAACGGCAAAGCCGAACCGTACGTTTTTGAAAGCGAAGAAAAGCCCTATCAATTTTTAAGAGTAGGTTACTACAAAAAACTGAACGTCAAAAACGGCGTAGTCCTTTCGGAAATAGTTTCGCTTAAAGATAATTTTAATAAATAAAAAACGCTTAACGGTGATTTTTGAATGAGTTTAGAAAATTTAAAGAAAAAAATTGACGAATATTCTATGCGTGAAGGGTTTTCAGGCGTTATTTGCGTAACGAAAAAAGGAAAGCGTATTTTTGATTATTCGATAGGTTTTGCGGATTTTGAAAACAAAATTCCGTTCGACAATCAATCGATGTTCACCTATTACTCAATAAGTAAACCTTTTTGCGCTATTGCGATTATGTTGCTTTTTGAGCGGGGTTTAATCGATATCGACGCACACCCGAAAGCCTATGTTCCCGAAGCAAACGTTTTCGATTCTCGTTTAACTATCAGACACTTAATGAATCATTCAAGCGGTATTGCCGATTTTCAGCAATCGAATGCGTTTTGGGATAAAAAAGAATTTTCATATTCTTCTATAAACTTGCGTCGGCAACTACCCGAACTCGGTAAATTACCTGCGTATTTTGCCCCGAATACAGGGGGACATTATACTAATATTAACTTTATTCTTTGCGCACTAATTATCGAAGCGGTTACAGGAAAGCGTTACGCTGATTTTATGTCGGAAGAAATTTTTGCACCGCTCGGAATGAAAACCGCTTGTGTCGATGAAAGAAATAAAGAAATTCCGCATCGTGTAAAGGGCTACGAACTAAAAAACGGCAACGTCGTTCAAGTCGAAAAAGCATACGAATGGATGTTCGGCGCAGGCGATATTGTAGGAACCGTAGACGACTTGTACTGTTTGAACGTTGCCATCAAAAACAAACTGCTATTAACAGAAAAAAGTTGGAACGAAATTTTAACCGTTTCCCCCGTGAGCGGAATGGGGCTCGGTTGTACCGTTTACGAATGGCACGGAAAAACGCTAATTCGGCATAACGGAGGAAGTAGCGGATTTCGCACCCTGCATATGCAGTTACCCGATGATGATTTCGACATTATTTTACTGTCAAATATGGGGTGTGGCGACGCTAGAACGCATTTGCCCGAATTTATTTATGAAGAGTTTTACGATAAAAGCGATTCGCCCAAAAACAATGTGGAAATGGACAAAGGTTACATTTAACGGAAATAATAACTTAAGTATAACCTTATTCCCGTTAAAAAGTAATTGAATATTAAAATAAAAACCGTTTTATCATAATTTTGGTAAAACGTTTTTTTTCGTGTGCATTTTTTTACGACTATTTTAAAATTTTTTAAAAAACGCTTGCAAACGTTAAAATCATATGTTATACTTTTTGTGCTAAACTAATTGAATAGTAGAATTAAACGACTCTTTTTTACGTATGGGGTATTTTGTACCCTTTTTTTGATTATTCTTCTAAAAAGAATTTGATAAAAATGCAAATTTCATTTAGAAGAATATAAAGATTAGTTTATTTTCTATTTAAAATTAGTTTAGCGACAATCGAAGTTTGCGTTTTTTGTGCGGAAACTTCGGTTTTCGCACTTTTTTTATAAAAAACTTATCGGAGGTAAATTTTTATGTTAGAAGCAGTTAACCTGACAAAAATTTACAAAACAAAAGGTTCTGCACCCACGAAAGCATTAGACGACGTATCTATTTGCTTTCCTGAAACAGGTATGGTGTTTTTGCTTGGCAAAAGTGGAAGTGGAAAATCCACACTGCTTAACGTTTGCGGCGGTTTAGATTCCCCTACTAACGGCGAAATTAAAATAAACGGAAGGTCTAGCAAAGACTTTACTCAAAGCGATTTCGATTCGTATAGAAATACTTTGGTGGGTTTCGTTTTTCAAGAATACAATATTTTGAACGAATTTTCCGTTGAAAACAACATTGCGCTTGCACTACAATTACAAGGCAAACGCAAAAACAAAAAAGCCATAAAACAACTTTTACAAGACGTTGATTTAGTAGGCTTTGAAAAAAGAAAGCCAAACACTTTGTCGGGCGGACAAAAACAACGTATTGCTATTGCAAGGGCGCTAATAAAAGAACCCAAAATAATAATGGCGGACGAACCAACGGGCGCACTCGATTCAAGCACGGGCATACAAGTGTTCGATACGTTGAAAAAACTTTCAAAAGATAAGTTGGTTATAGTAGTATCGCACGACAGGGACTTTGCCGAAAAATATGCCGACCGAATTATAGAGTTAAAAGACGGCAAAATATTATCCGACGTAACAAAAAAGTTTACCGAGCCGCAATACATAAACGACAATATCCAACTTATAGGAAACGACACCATCAGCATAAAAAACAACAAAGCGCTTACCGAAAAAGATTACGAATACATTCGTACGTTTTTATCAAAAAACGAAACGACGATAATTTCAAGCAATCAACAAGAAATAACCGAATATAAAAAAGCAATCCACATCACCGAAGACGGCGAGAAAGAATATTTTGAAAATACGGATGAAAACGAAATAATTAAGCCCGACTATAATCCTAAAAAACAAAAATTTATACGTTCGAAGTTGCCCGTTCGCCACGCATTTAAAATAGGCGCTTCGGGGCTGAAATCAAAACCGATACGTTTGGTTTTTACAATCTTTTTATGCACGTTTTCGTTCATTATGTTCGGCGTTGCGTCTACTATGATGCTGTTTAACGAAAAACAAGTGCTTTGCAAAACAATGGACGACTGCGGTTATAAAGTTCTCCCTATAGTAAAATACTATGACGATTATTACGACACGAAAAATATGACCGACGACGACGTAACAAAATTAACGAAAACTTTCGGCGAAGAAACGTTTGGTGCAAACCGTAAATACACCGAATTACAAAAATGCGACGGATATGATTACGAAAATCATTGTTATACAAATGTAAACACAATCACAAACAATGAAAAATATTACAGTCAAAGCAGCATAAATTACGTCGCATATTTGCCTAAAAACCACGTTTTTAGAAAAAACAGGGCAAAACTCGGCAATTATCCGCAAAAAAGCAATGAAATTTGGATTTCATCCTACACCGCTTCCGTTCTTATAAAAAACGGCTGGGAAAATGTTACTAAGGAAGAAGATTTAATCGGCAAAAGATTGCTTTTGAATATGAAAAGCGACCCTAATAATTATGTAATATCGGGTATTTTTAATAGCGACGACGAAGAACTTTCCCGAAAATATTCCAAATATAAAGAAGTAGTTAAAACACCTACAAACGAAAAAGAACTTTCACAACAAAACAAAGAATTAGAAAATCTTTATAATGAAATAAGTAACGGATATCATTTAGTAGCGTTTTTCTCTCAAGAAGAGTTTAAAGATATAGTCGGCAATAATTATGCCGATAAACCGTATAGTAGTGTTCTAGTTCCGTATAAACCGGCAAACAAAAACGCAATACTTACTATTTCATCAAGTAGATATGCTGCAAAAGGCACAAGATATATGATAAATAATTCTCCTGCACAAAGTGTGTACTATTTTTCAGAAATGATTAACAGTCTATTGAAATACTTTATTATATTCGGTATTGTTTTGGCAGTATTTTCAATGTTGCTGTTAAGTAACTTTATCGTTATATCAATATCCTATAAGAAAAAAGAAGTAGGAATACTTAGGGCAATAGGCGCACGTGGAGCGGACGTATTTAAAATATTCTTTGCGGAATCATTTATAATTGCTTGCATTTCTATACTGTTAAGTACACTAGGTAGCATATATGTTTGCAACTTTTTAAACGGTTCAGTAGCATCGTCAATATTAGGTGTAAGTTTATTCGTTTTCGATACGCCGTCTTTTATAATAATGACCGCAATCGCACTGTTTACTTCTTTTATAGCGACGCTTTTACCTGTAAATTCCGCCGCCAAAAAGAAGCCCGTAGACGCAATACGCTCGTTATAAAAAATCGTTAGCATAACTTTATTATTTACAAAAAAACAGTGCTGAAAGTTAAACTCAACTTTCAGCACTGTTTTAATATTTTCTATTTATAACATATTTTACTTATTTTGACCGCAGCAGTTTTTGTATTTTTTGCCGCTGCCGCAGGGGCACGGGTCGTTTCTGCCTACCGTCTTTGCCGCTTTTTTAGGTACGGCGGGAGAATCGTCGTTAGTTACCAAATCACGCTTTTCTTCCTTTTTAAGCACGGGAATTTTTTGCAATTCCGCTTTCAAAAGAATACTTACGGTATCGTCTTGAATACTCATAGTCATATCTTCGAACATTTCAAGACCTTCCTTCTTATATTCGATAACGGGGTCAACGTTGCCGTACGAACGCAAACTTATGCCCTTTTTAAGTTGGTCCATTGCGTCGATATGGTCTATCCACTTGCCGTCCACGTTTTTAAGAAGAACTATCTTTTCAATTTCATAGAAGTTTATGCCGAGTTCTTGATATCTTGCAATCTTATCTTCGTATACCGAAACAACTTCCTTATTAAGTTGTTCCATCATATACTCGTAATCCCAGTTTTGAACTCTCTCTTTAGTCATAAACTCGGTGCCGAGCGGTAAAAGTTTGCTTTCTATCGTCTTATTAAGTTTTTCAATATTCCAAGTTTCGGGTTTGTTTTCATTATCGATAGCCGAACCTACGGTGTACTTGATATATTCGGGAATAAGCCGCAAAATTTCGTCGTGGACGTTTTCGGAACTTAAAACTTTAAGTCTTTCGGCGTACATAACTTCTCTTTGCTTATTCATAACGTCGTCGTATTCTAACACGTGCTTTCTTATACCGAAGTTTTTGCCTTCGATAGTGCGTTGTGCGTTTTCGATACTTCTCGACAACATTTTTGCCGACAAAGGTTCGTCTTCGCCGACTTTGAATAGTTCGTAAATACGTTGCATTTTTTCGCCGCCGAAACGCTTAAGCAAATCGTCTTCTAGCGAAATAAAGAATATCGACGAACCTGCATCGCCCTGACGACCGCTACGACCACGCAACTGGTTGTCTATACGGCGGGATTCGTGTCTTTCCGAACCCAAAATATGCAAACCGCCTGCGGCGAGAACCTTTTCTTTTTCGATATCCGTTTGCTTTTTAAATTCGGCGTAAATTTCGTGATAACGCTCCCTTACAACCTTTACGTCTTCGGGGATATCCGCAACGAATGACGTTGCAAGTTCGATAACGTCGTTTTCGATACCTTCTTCACGCAATTTACGTTTTGCTAAAAACTCAGGGTTACCGCCGAGCAAAATATCCGTACCACGCCCAGCCATATTCGTTGCGATTGTAACCGCACCGAGCCTGCCTGCCTGCGCTACGATATCCGCTTCTCTTGCGTGGTTCTTTGCGTTAAGCACGTTGTGCTTAATCTTTTTCGCAAGTAAAAGTTTAGAAATTTCTTCAGACTTTTCTACCGTTACAGTACCGACCAAAACGGGTTGTCCTTTTTCGTGGCAAGCGACGATTTCGTTTATAATAGCCTTTTGTTTCCCCCTTTCGGTTGCGTAAATAACGTCGTTTTTATCTTCCCTGATAACGGGACGGTTGGTCGGGATTTCAAGAACGTCCAAGCCGTAGATAGAACGGAATTCTTCTTCTTCGGTCTTTGCGGTACCCGTCATACCCGAAAGTTTTTTATAAAGGCGGAAGTAATTTTGGAAGGTTATTGTTGCGTAAGTTTTGCTTTCGTTACGAATTTTAACGCCTTCCTTTGCTTCGATTGCCTGATGCAAGCCGTCGGAATATCTTCTACCTATCATAAGACGACCTGTAAATTCGTCGACGATGATAACTTCGCCGTCGTTTACGATATAGTCGTTATCTCTTTTAAATATATGATGAGCCTTTAACGCTTGTTGAATGTGATGGCTTAAATCTGCGTTTTCTATATCCGAGAAGTTTGAAAGATTAAAGAATTTTTCCGCCTTAGCAGCGCCGCTTTCGGTAATTTCAACGCTTTTTTCCTTTATATCGTAGGTAAAATCTTCGTCGATTTTGAGCATTTTTACGAACCTGTTCGCCGAAAGATATTTTTCCGAACTTTCTTCGCCCCTGCCCGAAATAATAAGCGGAGTTCTTGCTTCGTCGATTAAAATAGAGTCCACTTCGTCGACGATAGCGAAGTTAAGCGGACGTTGAACCATTTGCGCAAGGCTGTTTTTTAAATTATCCCTTAAATAATCGAAACCTAGTTCGTTGTTTGTTCCGTATAAAATATCGCAATTATACGCTTTACGCTTTTCGTCGTCTTCCATTCCGGGAACGACTACGCCGACGGTAAGACCTAAAAACTTGAAAATTTTACCCATCCATTCGGCGTCACGGGTAGCAAGGTAATCGTTTACCGTAACGATATGAACGCCTTTTTCGGTAAGAGCGTTAAGATATGCGGGAAGGGTTGCCACAAGCGTTTTACCTTCGCCCGTCTTCATTTCTGCGACTCTGCCTTGATGCAAACATATACCGCCCATTATTTGAACTTTATAATGGCGCATTTTGCGAACTCTCCAAGCCGCTTCCCTTACTACGGCGAAAGCGTCGTAAAGAATATCTTCGAGCGTTTCTCCGTTTTTAAGACGGTTTTTAAATTCAACCGTCATTCCTTTTAACTCATCGTCGGTAAGTGCCGCATACTTGCTTTCAAGCGCAAGCACCTTGTCCGACATAGAGTCGAGTTTGCGTAAATTTCTTCTATTCTCGCCCCCAAGAATATAATTTATTAAACCCATTTCATTCTCCTTTTTTTATACTTTTATCGGGTACGGAAGCAACCGTGATTAAATACACCCGCTCCGCTCCTTTTTCTTTTAATAATTTTGCTATCGTTTCCGCAGTTGCGCCCGTCGTTAAAACGTCGTCCACAAGCAAAACGTTTTTTCCTTTTATCGAATTTTTATCGGTAATACCGAACGAGCCTTGCAAATTTTTAAGCCTGTCGGCTCTTTTAAGTTTTACCTGTTTCGGGGTTTCCTTCTTTTTAACGACCGCATTAACAAGCGGTATGTTAGTTTTTTCGGAAAGTCCTTTCGCAAGCAATTCCGTTTGATTATACCCTCGCTTTTTTTGCGATTTTTCAGTCATCGGCACGAAAGTTATAACGTCCGTTCTCGGGAAATTTTTAAGCATAACAGGCAACATATATTTTACGAAGGGGGTAGCCAAATGCTTTTCGCCGTTGAATTTAAATTTTTTTATCAAAAGCGAAATTTTACCCGTGTAATCGAACACGCTTCGGGCAATGTCCACGCTTACGAAAAAATTTTTGCAAGTATCGCAATATTCTTCATTTAAAAGAGCGCTTCTTCCGCAATGATTGCACTTTTTGCTACCTATAAACGGTAATTTTTTAAGGCAATCGGGGCAAAAATAATCTTCCCCGAAAAGTTCCGCCTTGCAAACGGCGCAAGTCCACTCTCTTTTAAACAGTACCTTTCTTAAAAAACTTTTAAAACCCATTAAAGATATTTTTTAAGGTCGGCTGCCTTATCGGTTTTTTCCCACGGGAATTCTTCTTTGCCGAAATGCCCGTATGAAGAAGTTTTTCCGAAAATAGGATTTCTTAAACAAAGTTTTTCTATTATTGCGTACGGGCGAAGGTCGAATTCCTTTTTAACTATTTCGGCAAGTCGTTCGTCCGAAATTTTACCCGTGCCGTAAGTGGAAACGAAAACCGAAACGGGGTTTGCTACGCCGATAGCGTAAGCAAGTTCAACGGTACATTCGTCAGCCAAACCCGCTGCGACGATGTTTTTGCATACATAACGAGCCATATAAGTTGCAGACCTGTCCACTTTAGTGGCGTCTTTGCCGCTGAAAGCGCCGCCGCCGTGCGCACACTTTCCGCCGTAAGTGTCTACTATTATCTTTCTACCCGTAAGACCTGTATCCCCTGCAGGACCGCCGACTTCGAATCTACCCGTCGGATTTATGTAATATTTGGTATTTTCATCAAGATATTCAACGGGTAAAACTTCTTTTATAACTAATTCTTTCAAATCTTTACGAAGCCTTTCCGTAGTAACCGTGCTGTCGTGTTGCGACGACAATACTACCGTATCTATGCGTTTAATTTGCCCGTTTTCGTATTCGACGGTTACTTGACCTTTTCCGTCGGGACGGAGATAGGGCAACTTACCGCTTTTTCTGACTTGTTCCAACTTTTCGCACATTTTATGCGAAAGCATTAAAGGAAGCGGCATATATTCGGCAGTTTCTTTGCAAGCGTAACCGAACATCATTCCTTGGTCCCCTGCGCCGATGCTGTCGAAAACGTCGTTTTCGCCTTCCTTCGCTTCGAAAGATTTATCCACGCCGAGTGCGATATCGGGACTTTGCTTGTTTATTTTAACTAAAATTTCGACCGATTCCGCATCGAAGCCCGTTTGCTTATCGGTATAGCCGATTTCCCTGATTTTATCCCTTGCTATTTTTTCTATATCGACGTCGGCTTTGGAAGTAATTTCGCCCGTAATAAGCAAAAAGTCTTTTGTAGCCATACATTCGCAAGCAACCCTTGAATATTTATCTTGCGCAAGATGAGCGTCCAAAACGGCGTCGGATATTAAGTCGCACACCTTATCGGGATGTCCCGAAGTTACGCTTTCGCTAGTAAAAAATTTTTTCATATAAACACCTTCATATTTCTTATATATTTTAAATGTTTATTCAATTAAAATATTGTAATTTATCTAAAACCTTAACTTATATATTATATAGGAGCGTTGAAGTTTTGTCAACTTGTTTTTATAAACGAAATTTCAGATTTTATTTTTATCCCCTTATTTTTATTTGACAAACGATTTTAATTGCACTATAATACATACATTGACTTTCGTGTCAATTAAAAATCGATAAGGAATATCGAAATGCCGAAAACACAAGAGCAAAACGACGAATTGAAAGAACAGCGCAAACAAAACATAGTGCTTGCCGCATTAATAGTTTTTTGCGAAAAGGGTTACGACGGTACAACCGTTGACGATATAACCAAAAAAGCAAAATGCAGTCACGGGCTTTTTTACCATTATTTTGACAGTAAAAAAGCAGTTTTCGACGCCGTTATAGAAAACGCCGAGAACGAATCCGACCAAAAAATAGATAAAATACTTAAAGAGAATATTTCTTATGTAGATAAACTTAAAAAAATATTGATTCATCTTTTCGAAAATCTTAAAGAGGACGAACTGAAAGCGTATTACTTTTTCTTCTTCTTTTCAAGACATTTTATAGACGTTTTGAACGGCAGAGTTCCGCAAAAACCGCCCCGTGAAAAAAAGCCGCTGTTTATTTTGATAGAAGAACTTTTTGAAAAGGGCATAGAAAACGGAGAATTTTCAAACGAATATTCCGCAAGGGAATACGGGAAACTTCTTCATTCCATAATTCAAGGCGTAACGATGATGTACAGCGTGATGCCGAATGAAATTAAAAAGACATTCAATCCCCCCGACGTGGATTTAATTGTAAATATATTTAAAAAATAATTATAGGAGAGTGTAATATGAAAAAAGAAAAACAAGGTGTTTTTTCTTCGGTAAAAACTTTATCTAAATCGCTACGGGAATTCAAAAAGCCGTCGCTGTTAGCGCCTATGTTCGTTGCGTTCGAAGTAATATGCGAATGTTTGATTCCCTTTATTATGACGTTGTTGTTAGACAAAATCAAAACGATTTCGACGTCAGGCGACACAAGTACGCTTATAAACGAAATATTAAAATACGGCGGCGTGCTTATCGCACTTGCGTTTGTATCGCTTACTTGCGGCGTACTTGCAGGCAAATTTTGCGCAAAGGCTTCTAGCGGTTTTGCAAGAAACTTGCGTAAAGATATGTTCGGCAGAATACAAAATTTTTCGTTTGCGAATATAGATAAGTTTTCGACTTCGAGTTTGGTAACAAGGCTTACTACCGACGTAACCAACGTTGAAATGGCTTATATGATGATTATAAGGACGGCTATCCGTGCGCCGTTTATGCTTATATTCTCTATGATAATGTCATTCTATATCAATTCTACTATGGCGCTTATATTCCTTTGCACCGTACCCGTTTTGGCAATAGGTTTGATTATAATAATGACTAAGGCAGTACCCTTCTTTAACAGGATATTCCCCAAATACGACGCCATGAACGAATCCGTTCAGGAAAACATCAGGGGTATGAGAGTAGTGAAATCTTACGTAAGGGAAGATTTTGAAAAAAATAAGTTTGAAAAATCGTCCGAAAACGTTAAAAACGAATTTACCAAAGCCGAAAAAATAGTAGCGTTTAACACTCCGCTTATGAACTTTTGCGTATACGCAGGGCTTATAGCGATTTACGTAGTCGGTTCTATGTTGATTATAAACTCGGGTGAAAAACTTCTTAAACTAGCGGAACTGCAAAGTTTTATGACGTATTCTTTCCAAATGCTTATGAGCCTTATGATGCTTTCGATGATTATGGTTATGATTATGATGAGCGTCGCTTCCGCAAAGCGTATAGCCGAAGTTTTGAACGAAGAAAGTTCGATAGTTTCCCCCGAAAACGCAATTGACGAAGTAAAAGACGGCAGCATCGAATTTGAAAACGTTAAGTTCAAATATTCGTCCAAAGCCGACAAATATGCGCTTACCGACGTAAATTTATCCATAAAAAGCGGCGAAACGATAGGTATACTCGGAAGTACGGGTAGCAGTAAAACCACGCTGGTTCAACTTATCCCCAGACTTTACGACACTACCGACGGTGCCGTTAAAGTAGGCGGAAGAAACGTTAAAGAATACGACCTTGACGTTTTAAGAAACAACGTTGCAATGGTTTTGCAAAAGAACGTGTTGTTTTCAGGCACTATAAAGGAAAATTTACGTTGGGGCGATAAAAACGCAACCGACGAAGAAATAGTTCACGTATGCAAATTAGCGCAAGCGGACGAATTTATAAAGAACTTCCCCGACGGTTACGACACTTATATAGAACAAGGCGGTTCTAACGTTTCGGGCGGACAAAAGCAACGTCTTTGCATTGCGAGAGCATTGCTTAAAAAGCCGAAAATACTTATTCTTGACGACTCGACCAGTGCGGTTGATACCAAGACCGACGCTTTAATACGAAAGGCTTTCAAAGAATATATACCCGAAACGACTAAGATAATTATAGCGCAAAGGGTTGCTTCGGTTGAAGACGCAGACAAAATTCTTATTATGGACGGCGGTGCGATAATCGCATCGGGCACGCACGAAGAACTTTTGAAGAACAATTCCATTTATCAAGAACTTTATTATTCTCAAAACAAGGCAGGTGATAATAATGAGTAAAACGGCTATGCCGAAAGGCGGAACAAAAAACGGTTTTCCGGGAAAAGGCAAACCTAAAGCAAAAAAAGGCACTTTTAAAAGACTTTTAAAAATGCTTTTCAAAAACAACAAAGCACTTTTAATTACCGTTCTTATTTGCCTTACCGTAAGCGCAATCGTAAGCGTTGCGTCGTCGGTATTCTTGGAACAACTAATAATTCAAATAAGCGCAGGGCTTATCGACGGAATAGACGCCGTTTGGGGCAATTTGCTTAAAATATTCATAACAATGGGTTGCGTTTATGCGGCAGGCATTTTGGCTTCCTTCCTATATACCCGTTTGATGGCGATTTTAACGCAAAGATTTCTTCATCAGGTAAGGACGGATATATTCAATAAAATGCAATCCTTCCCGATAAGATTTTTCGATACCCACAAAACGGGCGATATAATGAGCGTATTCACTAACGATACCGACGCTTTGAGAGAGTTGGTTTCTCAAAGTATCCCCCAACTTTTCTCGGTATCGATAAGCATAATAACCCTTTTGATTATTATGTTTACTTCAAGCATATGGCTTTCTTTGGTAATATTCGCAGGCGTTATCGTAATGGCGCTTATAGCGAAAGGCGTCGGCGGAAAAAGTGCGAAGTTCTTTATCAATCAACAAAAATCTTTGGGTAACGTAGAAGGTTATATCGAAGAAATGATGAACGGTCAAAAAGTAGTTAAGGTTTTTTGCCACGAAGAAGAATCCCAACAAGGCTTTAACCAAAGAAACGACGAACTTTGCCACAATGCCGAAAACGCACACGCTTTTGCAAATATTTTAGGACCTATAATGAATAACTTAGGTAACTTCTTATACGTTTTGATTGCTTTCGTCGGCGGTTTGTTGGTTTACTTCAACATTAGAAACCTTACTATAACGGGCTTCCAAGATTTATATACGTTTACCGAAAGCGGTGCAACGCAACTTACCTTCCTTGCGACGATAATGGCATTCCTTCCCAGAAGCAAGCAGTTTGCAGGAAACGTAAACCAAATTTCGCAACAAATCAACTCGATAGTAATGGGGCTTGCAGGCGCAAGCAGGATATTCGACCTTATGGACAACGAACCCGAAACCGACGACGGTTACGTTACTCTTGTTAACGCAGTTATCGACGAAAACGGAAACATTACCGAAAGTAAGGAAAGAACGGGCAAATGGGCGTGGAAACACCCCCACAAAGCCGACGGAACGGTTACTTACACCGAACTTAAAGGTGATATAAGAATGTTTGACGTGGACTTCGGATACGTTCCCGAAAAGATAGTTCTTCACGACGTAACGCTTTACGCCGAACCCGGACAAAAAGTTGCATTCGTTGGCGCAACGGGCGCAGGAAAAACAACGATAACCAACCTTATAAACAGGTTCTACGATATCGCCGACGGTAAAATACGTTACGACGGAATAAACATAAATAAAATCAAGAAAGACGATTTACGCCGTTCGTTAGGTATGGTTTTGCAAGATACTAACCTTTTCACGGGCACGGTTATGGAAAATATCCGTTACGGCAACCTTGACGCCACCGATGAAGAATGTATCGCAGCCGCAAAACTCGCTAATGCGCACGACTTTATAACTCGTCTACCCGACGGTTATAACACGATGCTGACGAGCGACGGCGCAAACCTTTCGCAAGGGCAACGCCAACTTATATCGATTGCAAGGGCGGCAGTTAAAAACGCACCCGTTATGATAATGGACGAGGCAACGAGTTCGATAGATACCCGTACCGAAGCGTTGGTTCAAAAAGGCACGGACAGCCTTATGCTTGGCAGAACGGTTTTCGTTATTGCACACAGACTGTCAACGGTACAAAATTCGGACGTTATTATGGTGCTTGAACACGGTAGAATAATAGAACGTGGCAATCACGAACAACTTATCGCCGAAAGAGGCAATTACTATCAACTTTATACCGGAGCGTTTGAACTTGAATAATACTAAGCAATGTTATATTTGCCCTAACGCCTGCGGTGCGCAACGATGCGTATCCGCAGGCGTTTGCGGTGTTAAAGACAAATTAAAAATAGCAAAATACTACCTTCACCCGTTCGAAGAACCGCCAGTAAGCGGCACGAAAGGCAGCGGAACGATATTCTTCTCGGGCTGCTCGTTAAAATGCGTTTTTTGCCAGAATTTTGACGTTTCCCGAAATAAAACAGGCAAAGAAATTACGTCAGAAGAACTTGCGGAAATATTTAAAGAACTGGAAGAGCAAGGAGCGCATAATATAAACTTCGTAAACCCGACGCACTATACCGAACAAATTTTAGAGGCACTTAAAATTTACAAGCCTAAAATCCCCGTAGTATGGAACACGCACGGTTACGAAACAATAGAAACGCTGGAAAAAATAAACGATTACGTAAATATTTATTTGCCCGATATAAAATATTTTTCGCCCGAAGTTTCTATGCGGTATACGGGAAAACGCAACTACTTTGAAGTCGCAAGCAAGGCTATCGAATTTATGTCGAACAAGCCCTATATTTTAAATGCCGACGGAATACTGCAAAGCGGTACTATCATAAGACATTTGATTTTACCGCAAAACGTAAACGACACGCTAAATATATTAGACTGGTATAAAAACATAAAGGACAAAACCGCACTTTCGCTTATGAGTCAATACACCCCGTTCGGAGATATAGCGAAATTCCCCGAACTAAACCGCAAAATTACGGCAAGGGAATACGAAAAAGCCTTCGGTTACGCAATATCTTTGGGCATAGAAAATATGTTCGTGCAAGACGACAAGTCTTCATCCACCGCCTACATTCCCAAATGGGATTTTTAAAAC
>CAZMOQ010000017.1:0-13981 GCA_964568155.1 uncultured Clostridia bacterium
CCTTGTCGATAATTGCAATGACCGAACATTTACTTTTTAGATACTTCGACAGGTTCGCTACGCTCACCTGCTCAGTATGACAAATGTGTGGCTGTGCTCACCTGCTCAGCGTGACAAAATGTGCGGCTACACTTGCATGCTCAGTATGACAAGACTATCGTCATTCTAAACACCCTACCTGTCATTCTGAGCGTTAGCGAAGAATCTCTTGGCGTTTCTTGTCGATAATTGCAACGACCGAACATTTGCTTTTTAGATACTTCGACAGGCTCGTTACACTCGCCTGCTCAGTATGACAAAGGGTGCAACAGTGCAAGCCCCACTCAGTATGACAAGGTTTAGAATTTTTCACCTGTCATTCTGAAGTATGTTCGCTGTTGCGAACATACGAAGAATCTCTATCTTTTTACTTCGCAAAAAGATTTTTTCCTTTTGTCATTCTAAAGTTCGCTTTTGCGAACGAAGAATCTCTTGGCGTTCCTTGTCGATAATTGCAATGACCGAACATTTACTTTTTAGATACTTCGACAGGTTTGCTACGCTCACCTGCTCAGTATGACAAATGTGTGGCTGCGCTCGTCTGCTCAGCGTGACAAGGTAAAAAACTTTCTAAACAAATACATTTTAACACATAAAGAAGTTTTTTTCAATCATTATCTACAAATTAAAAAAATATAATTTACTATGTTGAAAGTAAAAAATATATTTTTCTCTATTTTCGTTTTTGCGTTGATAGTGTGTTTCGCAATAAATTCTCAAAAATATGCGGCGGTTACTTTTGACGGAATAACTTTATGGGCGTTAAATTTAGTTCCGTCGGTATTCCCGTACTTCGTTTTTACCGCAATTCTAACCAAACTAGGCGCAGTTACGCTGTTAACCACAAAATCGACTCCGCTTACACGCAAACTTTTCGGGTGCAACGGGCTTTCGGGATATGCGTTTATAATAAGCGTTTTATCGGGGTATCCGTCGGGAAGCAAAATAACCGCCGAACTTTACGAAGACAAATTGATTACTTACGAAGAAGCAGTTAAAACTTCGGGGTTTTGCTCGACTTCGGGTCCGCTTTTTATTATAGGCACGATAGGCGGACTTTTACATAGCGCAAAAACGGCGGCGGTTATACTTATTGCACACTTAACTTCGGTACTGATAACCGCTTTTATTTTTAAAGGCAAAACTCCGCCCGAAAAAAATCAAAATTTTTCGGTAAAAGCCGTTGACAACGTGATTTACGAAGCAATTTACGACAGCGTTATTTCGCTTTTTATATTAGGCGGCATAATTACCGTATATTACGTTATTACCGAAATGTTTTTCGACGTGGGGTTACTAACGATTCCGCTTTTTTTATTTGAAAAAATTTTAGGCTCAAGGGAAGTTGCAAAAGCATTTATAACGGGCATTTTCGAATGTACCAAAGGCATAAAAATGATAACTATGTCTAACAGCGAACTTACAATTCCGCTTATAGGATTTTTAATATCTTTCGGCGGATTTTCGGTTATAACTCAATCGGTAATTTTCTTAAAAAAAGCAAAAATAAAAACCGCCGTATTTTTTGTCTCGAAAATAATACAAGCGGTTTTATGTTTTTTAATTTTATACGTTATTTCTTTAATCGGGCTTGTTTGACGTCCTCGGCGATTTTTTCGGGAACGTAAGAAGAAATATCCGCATTTGCACGCATAAGCGAACGCAAAGCGGTGGAACTTACGTACACGACGTCCTTCGGCGCAGGCAAATATACCGTTATAAGTTCGGGGTACATATCGCTGTTAAAGTAATGCATTTCGGTTTCGTATTTATAGTCGTCGGAATTCCTAAGTCCCCTGACGCTGACGGTAACGTTTTCATCACGCATAAAATCGACCAAAAGTTTATCCGAAGATTTTACCGTAACTTTTTTTTCGTCCGAATACAGTTTTTTTATAAAGCCTATTCTGTCTTCCTTTGTAAACATAGGCGTTTTATTTGCGTTGTCAAGCACGGCGATTATAACGCCGTCAAACATTTTAAGACACTTTTCAACGACGTCTGCGTGACCTACCGTAAACGGGTCGAAAGTCCCTGCGAACACACACTTATTCATAAACTCTCCTTTTTGAAGAACGTTAAATACGCCCTTCCGTATTTTCTTTCGTCGTACACCGCTAAACCGTTTATCTCGCCCGAAAAAGGTTCTTCGTGTTCGTACACGGCAATGCCGTTGTCCGTTAAAAGCCCCCTTTCGCCTATAATTTCAAGTGCGTTTTTACCGAGTTCGCCTTTATACGGCGGGTCGATAAAAACAATATCGAAAGGTTGCGACTTTTTAAGATACGATAAAGTATCGGACTTTATAACTTTGTTGCTTAAACCCAAATTTTTAAGGTTTTTTTGAATAATAGAAACGCTTTTATCCGCACAATCTACAAACTCAACGAAGTCTGCGCCCCTAGAAACCGCTTCTATACCCATACCGCCCGTTCCTGCAAAGGCGTCCAAAAAACTTGCGCCGATTATTTTATTGCCAAGTATATTAAATAAACTTTCTTTAACTCTGTCCGCAGTAGGGCGAACGTCAAGCCCGTCGAACCCGACGAGTTTCCTACTGCGATATATGCCGCCTACAACACGCATTATTTTTTACCGTAAATTTGTTCGTTAGTCTTTTGTATTTTGGCGTACTGCTTTTTCATTTTCAACACGCCTGAGCCGTAACCGAGCCACGCATTTAAGATAATCACGACTACCGCATAAACCGACCAGTAAATACTTGCGTCCGCACTTAAAATTTTAACGGGGAAAATAAACGTGCCGTACGTAAAAGCGCAAGCGAGTTCCAAAGCCGACGCCCTTACGCCGAAAAAGCCGATAATTAAATGAAGCAAAAGCATAATTATAAGCGGCGCTGCGGTATAAATGCCTATGTAAACGCCCTTATATTTGCCGTATTCGCTTACGGTATCGAAGTTATAATAATCGCCCGTTTGCATAATAACCCTGCGTTTTATATCGTTGGTATGTTTCAATTTATATGCGTCTTCGCCCGTTTTTTTGCACATAGTAAACATTATAAACAAAAACAAGCCCACATTTAATATACTTAATATAATTTGTAACCAAAGCATATTTTTTATTGCGACAATCGCAAGTGCGGTTATCATTGTTATAATTAAATAGAAATAAAAAATAAAACAGTTTTTCAGATAATACTTAAATGATTTCATTACTTTCTTCCTTTATTATGTATTTTTCGGTTATCAATAAATCAAGCGCAACGTCGTTTTCTTCGTTTTGAATTTCATCGAACACCTGATTAGAATAGCAAACGCCTATTTTTAAGCACGGATTTTCCGCTAAAAACCTATCGTAATAGCCTTTTCCGTAACCGACTCTGTTAAGCCGCTTGTCCGCTGCGGAAAGCGGAATTACAGCAACGTCTATACGTCTTGCGAATTTGTTTTCTTCAGGCTCGTATATGCCGTAAGAATTTTTATTTAACGGCAAAGCGTATTTTACCGCTTTCATTTCTTCGCCGAACACTTTAGGCACGAAAACGTTTTTGCCGCTCGAAAGCAAATATTTTATAAGTTCGACGGTCGAAACTTCGCTTTTATAACTAAGATACACGAAGTAATTTTTGTAATTACAAAAACCCTGTAAATCAAAAAGATTATATAATATTTCTCTATCGTAATGCATTTTTAAATCTTGCGGCAAACGATTTCTTGCTGACAAACCTAGTCGCCGTGCTTCTTCTTTTTTCATCTTAAATAAACCTTTTCCGCCCGTTTAGATACGTTGCATAAAATTTCGTAAGGTATCGTACCGTATTTTTTGGCAAGTTCGTCCGCATTGCCGTCCAAAATTGCGACTTGTTTCTTTAACCCGTAATACGCTGAACAGTCCATACACCTGTTTGCAGGCAAATCCGCCTTTATTCTAAGCAAGCCGTCGGCATAACCGAAACGGACTATGCTTACCGCCGTATCGGTATCCAAAACGCCGTCCCCGTACAAAAGCCCTTCTCCGCTCAATATTTTACGCTTGGTTACCGTAGGAGCATAAACCTTCATAATCGGTTTGACCTTTACGGCGTTAGAACTAAACGGTTTATATCCGTATAAAAGCAAACCTATCCTGCACATATCCATATAAGCGCCTTTTAAAAAGCCGCCGCTAGCCGATAAATGAGCGGTTACGCTATTATTATAACCTTTTACCGCCCGATATGCAAGCAAAAATTCGTCAAGTTGGCGTTTAAAAAGCGTATTATCTTCGGGCGAACGCAAATGAGAGTAAATTCCCGTAATTTTCACCTTACCGCTTTTCGTGGCGGCGGTCAGTATTTTATCTACTTGCGACAAATCGCAACCGTAACGATTCATACCCGTATTTACTTTTAAATGCGCTTTTATTTTTCCGCTTGGGATATTTTCGTCTATAAGAAAAATCGTTTGGGAATCGCAAACGGTGGCGGTAAGGTCGTACCTTAAATAAAGTTTGCAATCTAAGCCGAAAGGCGGGGTTAAAACCAAAATTTCCTTATCGATTCCCGATTGCCTTAGCCGAACCCCTTCTTCGGGAAGCGCAACCGAGTAACTATCCGCAATATTGTAAATTGCATTTGCGATTACTTCGGCGCCGTGCCCGTAAGCGTCGGCTTTTACGACTGCGTTAAAAGCCGCTCCGCCGAGTTTATTTTTTATATTAAACGCATTTTCACGCAAGACGTTAAGATTTATTTCCGCTTTATTCAACATATTTTTTCTCCTTTTAGAAATATATGTTTTAAAAACGAAATATAAACCTTAAAATTAACGCCCTTTTAATTCTTTGTGTTCGCCGAAACGGCAAACATACGACTTAAAGCCGCTCCTTTTTATATTTAACAACTTATCTATTTCGTCGGCAACGCCGTTTAACTTTCCGTTTATAAAATGCGTTATAACGTAATTTGCGTTACTTATTTTTCCGCTATGTATTTTGCAAAACTCTCTCATCGGGGCGCATAACTTGAACACCCAAACGGGCGAACATAAAGTAACTTTTTCGTACTTTGTAAAATCGATATCGTTACTAATAAGCGGCATTGAAAGTTTTTTATTCATACCGAACCTGCCGCACCACCAAAAGCCCAAATCGCCGTCTATTTTTTCTTTGGTTTTCACTTCAAAAATTTCGGCGCCGCTTTCGTTTGCTATTTCGTACGCCAACTTTTTGGTGTACCCCGTACGGGAAAAGAACACGACTATTTCTTTACCGCATTTGCCTATGTTTTTATAATCATCTTTATTAAACTTAAATTTACTTTGTTTGTATCCTACCAAGCAAACATAACCCGTTACAAACTGCAAAAAACCGAAAATAAAGTACGCCGTAGACATAAAATTAAACGGAAAAATATAAAACTGAATACATATCCAAAGCATAAGCGTTACGCCGAACACCATACCTAAAACTATACCCGTTTTTTTACGCATAAACAGCAATACCGCCGCAAGCAAATTAGTTATTCCGTTTACGATGAGTAACGCTATGCCTGAAAATATAAAATTTTGAAACAAAACTTCCGCAAACGGCAGGACTTGAAAGTATGGGAGCATTGCGTCCATTCCCATAGATTTTCCGCTTTTGTCGATTAACATTCCGCTTGCGCCGGCAACTGCGCCTATCCCTATAAACAACGTCCAAAAAATAAGGAATCTTCTTGCAACGACGTATCTTTTACTCATATGCAAACCTTCTTGAAAATTATTTTCTTTTAAATATTTTATCGGTAAATTCCGAAAACCAAACGTTGATTTTTTCGGCGTTTTTATAAGAAATAATAAACGCAATTATAGCCAAAACCGAAATCACAGCCAAGACAACCAGTCCCCAACCGTGATACGGAATAACTTCCCCCGACATAAACAGTAGGGTTGCGCCTATACTTGTGGCACGGGTTAACGCTTGCATTAAAAAGAACCCGAAGTACGACAGCGGAAAAAGCCCTGCTATTGCGCATAACAAGTCGTCGGGGAAAAAGGGTAACAAAAACATAAAAAACAATAAAACGTTTTCCCTGCCTTTAAGTTTTTTTATCCATTCGTCAACGGTTTCGGCACTGCCTGCAATCCAGTTAACGAACTTTCGTCCCAAAACCTTGCCCAAAAAGAAAGCGAACATTGCGCCGCCGAGCATACCGATATACGAATACAAAAACGAAAGCCCTGCGCCGAAAACGTAGTTCCCTGCAAGAATGGTTATCGCACCCGGTATGGGTATAAACGTTACCTGTAAAAAACTTATCGCAATAAACGCAAGCGGTGCGATTGCGCCCGTCGATACGACGAAGGCTTGCAGTTCTTCCCTAGTCATATCCGTCCAGCCCAAAAGATAAAAAAACAAATAACCTATTCCGACGATTGCAATTATCGTTACAATCGAAATAATCAGTTTTTTTATAAATTTTTTCTTATCAAACTCACTCATTTTCAATTCCCGTTACAAATATTTATAAATTCTTTAAGACTTTTAAGTTCTTCCGCCGTATTTACTTTTACGTACTTCGATATAAGCATAAGCGCCCGTTTGCAAACACCGTCGTCGGCGGCGTAGTCGCTGTTTAAAATTCCCATTCCTTCCTTATCGATTTTCGCTAAAAGTCGATAAGTGGTAGTACGGATTTCGGTTAAATTTGCCGTGCGGCAGTTTTCACACTTTACCGTACCCGTAGAAAAATCGAAAAACGGACGGGTTACTTCTCCGCCGCAAGTATCGCAGGCGTGTAAACTCATACCGTAGCCTATTTCTTTAAGCGCAAAATCAAAAAAAACGACGAGCGTAAACGCAGGGCTTTTTTCGGTGTACGCAAGCGTTTTTAAGCAAGTTATAAGTTCTAAAAATATTTTTTCGGCAACTTCGTTTTCGGGGCAAAACTTTCTTACGAATTCAAGCGCAGCAGAACCTGCGTAGAATTTTTCGATATCTAATCTAAGCGGATAAAAACCGTCGTGCAGGCTTGCGTTTATAACGGTAGAACCTTTGCCCGAAATAACGTATTCCGAAAAACAAAAAGGCTCGGCGCAAAATTTAAGTTTCGCCCCTGCCTTTTTTACGCCCCTGATTTTTGCCGAAACGACGCCTTTTTCAAGCGAAAATAAAGTTAAAATCTTATCGTTTTCGCCGTAATCGACGCTTTTTATCATTAGTGCATTTATTTTTTCTTCCATAATCGACCTGCGTTTAAGTATATTTTTACTTTTCTATCAGCCTTTTATATAACAAATAATACGAAATATTCCCTGTTTTTTCAAACAAAGCCCAAGCGGAATCCGCAGGATTTTCAAAATCGAAACCGTCTTTCTTCATAACACGCTCCTTACTAGGAGTATACGCAACGGTTATTTTATTATTCGTTTATTTTTCAAACTCGTATCCGTATTCTTTTATAAGTTTACCGTTATTGCGCCAGTCTTCTTTGACCTTTACGTAAGTAGTTAAAAAAACTTTTGCGCCTAAAAATTTCTCCATATCCGTTCTTGCGAAACTGCTTACTTCCTTTATAGCCGAACCTTGCTTTCCTATCAATATGGATTTATGGTTAGCCTTTTCGCACACGATATCCAAACTTATTTCGTAAACGCCGTTGTCCTTTCTTTTAAATTCGTTTACCATAACGGCTACGCCGTGCGGTATTTCCTTATCGAATTTTAAGAGTATTTTTTCACGCATTATTTCGGAAATCATAAACTTTTCCGACCTGTCCGAAATTATATCGTAATCGAACAGTTTTTCGCCTTCGGGAAGATAAGAAAGCAAAACTTTCAATAATTCTTTAAGATTTTTATTCTTTCTTGCCGATACGGGAACGATTTCCGCCTTAGTCCCCGTAAGTTCGGTTATGGTGGAAATCAAAAGGCTTTCGGGCATAATATCTATTTTCGTCAACGCCACAACTAGCGGAACGCCCGAATTTTCAAAACGCTTTAAGGTTTTTATTTCGTCGTCGCTAAGCCCTGCGTGTGCGTCTATAACGTAAAGCGCAACGTCAACGTCTTTTGCGGTTTGTTCGGCGGTTCGCTGCATTATGGAATTTAGCCCGTTGTCCGCTTTATATAACCCCGGCGTATCTTCAAACGCTATTTGATAATCTTCGGTCGTCAACACGCCTAAAATCCTATCCCTAGTAGTTTGGGGCTTCGGGGATACTATCGAAACTTTTTCACCGACCAACACGTTAATAAGCGTGCTTTTGCCTGCGTTTGCCCTACCTATAACAGCTACCGTACCTGACTTCATTGTACTTCCTCCATTTTAAGCATAGAAAGCGCAGCCTTTTCCAAAGCACGCATTTGCTTTTTATCGTTTTCGTCGATATGGTCGTATCCCATAAGATGAAGCAAGCCATGTATTATAAGGTAAGTAATTTCCCTTTCGGTAGAATGACCGTATTCTTCGGCTTGTTCTTCCGCCCTTTTATAACAAATTGCGATAGAACCTATGTAAAGTTTTTTATCTTCCACGTTGCAGGGATAATGCTTTCTATCCAAAATCTCCCCCCTGATGCCGTCAAGCGTCGGAAAGGACAAAACGTCGGTAACGCTGTCTTTCGACCGAGTATCACGGTTCAACTTTCTTATTTCTTCTTCGGAAATAAAAACAAGTTCGGCAAAAAGGTTGTCTTTTTGCCCTAAAAGTTTATAAACCGTTTTTGCGATTTTGCGTATTTTTATTCTTCTGCAACTACATTCTATTTTTAATTTACCCATTATAACTTTCTTCCGTTTTAAATTCTTCTAAATTAACCTTAGGATATTCTATCCGCTTATGGTATATACCCGTAAGGCTGTTTACTATCGTATTCCTTATAATATTCAATTCCATCATAGTGATATCGCAATCGTCAAACTGCCCTAAAACCATTCTTTCGTTTACTATTTTTGCGACCGACTTATCAACGTTTTCCCTACTGCGGTCGGTCAAAGAACGGGCTGCCGCTTCGCTTGCGTCGCATATCATTATTATCGCCGCTATCTTGGTTTGCGGTTTAGGTCCTTGATAAGAATATCTTTCAACGTCCACTTCGCCGCCGTCGGCAAACGTTTTTGCCTTTGCGTAGAAGAACATCATAGGCATAGTGCCGTGATGTTGCAAACATATATCGCAAATTTCCTGCGGTAAGCGGTGTTTTTTCAAAATTTCGTAACCGTCTTTAGTGTGCGCTTTTATTATGTTTGCGGAAAGTTCGGGCGTAATATCGTTGTGCGGATTTCTACCTTCCTGCTGATTTTCCTTAAAAAACTCAGGCTGTTTTAGTTTTCCCATATCGTGATAATACGCTGCGCAACGGGCGAGCAATGCGTTTTCGCCTATGCCGATTGCGCAAGATT
Organism: uncultured Clostridia bacterium; assembly: GCA_964568155.1. GTDB lineage: Bacteria > Bacillota > Clostridia > Christensenellales > Borkfalkiaceae > UMGS775. The sequence continues at coordinate 9,366 of CAZMOQ010000017.1, forward strand.
CCGCTAAATTAGAAACCACCAAAGAGTGATTAAACGTGCCCGGTGCTTGTTCTATCATTCTTTTAACTAGCGGCGAACTGTGTTCGGTAAGTTCCGCAAGTTTATAGTTTGTAAGTTTTTTGAATACCGTTTCCAAAACGGGAAGAATCGCCATAAACAAAACTACCGAAAGTATCGCAGCGCTTGCGCCTGCAAGCAATCTTTCGTAATGGCTTAAAAGGTTGGTTTGTTCGAGCAATACCAAACATATAAGTTCGGGGATTATCATAATGCAACCCCTGATTAAAACTTTAAGCCTTGCGCCTATGCCGTCTATCATATAAACGCCGAGTATGCCCGTTGAAAACCCTATTATAAGAGAAGAATATTGAGCGAATTCCGACGCCGACGTCGCAAAGTTAGCGTTAGTGAACACGTCCATCAAGAATATTATAAGCGAAGTAACCGTATTCATAAAAATCGCCGTTCTTCTATTTACCAAAAGCAAGGTTAAAAGTGCGCCGAGCGCTAACGGTCTGAAATAGATATTTATGTACCTGCCCGAAAGATAGGAACAAACCACCGTTATTTCAACGATTAAAAATATCATTTCTATATTAGCGGCGGAACGAATAAATTTTCTGTCTTCAAAAAACAAAAACGCAAACGTAACTACTAAAATAAGCACAAGCGTTATAGATAAGTAAGCGAATTGTGCGCTTGAAGTTTTAAAATATTCGTTAAAGCCGACCGAAGTTGCATTAAAGCCGACTCCGTTCAAATAAATGGACAAAGCAAATATACATATCATCAACACTACGTTAAGTATAAATACCGATATACACCCTGCGATTTGTCCTTTCGTCCAACGCTCTTGTTTAGTTAATTTCTTTTCCTTATTCATAAGCAAAAACTAGGCGTTACGCCCTGATTTCTCCTTTTTTTCATACGCTTCTATAATTCTCATAACCAACGGGTGACGAACCACGTCTTTATGGGATAAATTTATAACCGCAATATCTTCTATATCCTTTAAGATTTCGGCGGCGAATTTAAGCCCCGATTTTTTACCGTCGGGCAAGTCTATTTGCGTAACGTCGCCCGTGATGACTACTTTACTGCCTTCGCCCATTCGGGTTAAAAACATTTTCATTTGTTCTTTGGTGGTGTTTTGCGCTTCGTCGAGTATTATAAACGAATCTGACAACGTCCTGCCACGCATATACGCAAGCGGTGCGATTTCTATTACGCCCCTTTCCATAAGTTTTGCGTAATTTTCAAGCCCGAACATTTCTTGCAAAGCGTCGTATAACGGTCTTAAATACGGGTCTACTTTAGTCTGCAAATCCCCCGGTAAAAATCCGAGTTTTTCGCCCGCTTCCACGGCAGGTCTGGTAAGAATTATTTTTTCGACCTGCTTACACTTATATGCCGACACGGCAAGCGCAACAGCCAAATAAGTTTTGCCCGTGCCCGCAGGACCTATCCCGAAAGTAACGGTATTGTTTTTTATGGCTTCGACGTACTTTTTTTGTCCGACCGTTTTACATTTTACGGGCTTGCCTCTTGACGTTATCGCAATAACGCCGCTCATTATCCCTGCAATGTCGTCGGTTGCGCCTTCTCTTACAAGTTCCACGCAATAAATAAGTTTGGATTTATCTATATTTTCGCCGACTTTGGCTATATCCGACAACTTTTCCGTAACCTTTACCGCAATATTTACGTTTACAGGTTCGCCGTAAAACTCTATCGACGTGCCTTTGACCGAAAAATCTACCGAAAGTTCCGCAGATAAAATATTCATATTTTCGTCAAGTACGCCAAGCACCCGTTGTAAAATTTCTATGCTGCCGATTTCCGCAGACGCCCTTATTTTTTCCATCAGTTTATTTAATCCTTATTCTACAAGTAAATTTTACCGTATATTCGCCGTCAATATACGTGCAAATTTCATCAATTATCTCGCCCGTAACGTTTTCTTTCGCAAGAATAATTATTTCTTCGTCTTTATTCGGCTCGCCTGTAAACACGAATGTCTTTTCGGTTATAACCGTAACTATCCCTAATGCGAAAGTTTCCACTTTTACGTCTTTTATTATATTGTAACCGTCTATCAAAAGGTCGTTTACCTTAACGGTATCGCCGACCGAAACGACAGCAGTGCCCCTATACACCTTAACGTTTTCCACAACGCCGTCAACGGTGGATAAAATATTTTTCCTTGACGTATCTAAAACCTGTTCGCTTGTTTTTGCTGCCGTCAAATTAACTTTTAACCTGCCGCCTTGCTTTTTTATCGACACAAAGGAAAATTTATCGGTTGAACTTAATATCTTCTTTTCCGCATTTCTTAAAATATCGGCACTTACCAAAGCGTATTTTTTTATCCCGTTTTCTTCCAGCAACGTTTCCGCCTGATTTTTATATAATGCGCCGTTGCCAACGTAATCTATCGCAAAAACGGTTTTGTCCGCCAAAATAAGCGTAGCCGCAAAAACAAACAGTCCTATTACGACGCCGACTTTTTTGGAAAGTTTTATAAAAGGATACAAAAACCCGTATTCCTTTATACGGGTTATATTATAACACAAATTTTCCGTAATTGCAAAAAATTTTCGCTTTTCCTTAAATTCTATTGAAAGTTCGGTGATATTTTTTTGCTTTTCTACGATTTTATAAAGCGAAATCCCGTTTCTTCTCAGCAAATTAAGCAAATAATTGCGGTTAAACCCGACTATTCTGTATCTTATAAAGTGTGCGTTCTTCAAATTTTTACACCCCGTTTACGCTTATCGCAGTAATTTTACCGCAAATTAAAATATCCCCCAAACAATATTTGCGGATAACAAGCCCTTTACCTTTTACCGTAAGTTCGCCTTTTTTAAGGGAAAGAATAACTTCGCCCGAATTATAACTTTTTATGCCTTTTATATTTTCGAAATAGCCCGATTTATCCCCCGAAATAACCGCCCTGTACGCAAGCGGAGCGGTTTCGTTTACGATGCCCGAACTATTTAAAATTCCGTCGATAAAATTCATTTAAGCCTCCGTTTTATTTTATGCCGCAAAAACGCTTGGTAGAATAACGATTAAAAAAACGCAACCGCCTAAACTCTGCGATTGCGTTACGTAATTAAATTTTAATGGGTTTTATCTATTTCGTAGGTAGGAACTAATTCTTTAACAAGTTCTTTCATTTTATCGGTTTCGTTATACGCTTCCTTATACAATTCGTCAATCGTACGGAAAAGTTTTTCGTCGTCGATATCCAAAGGCTTGCCGATGCTTATTTTTTCGTTTGCAGTCTTTTTAAGCCCTTCTTCAGCCATAAGTCTTTCTTCAAACAACTTTTCGCCGGGGCGCAAACCCGTACATTTAATTTCTATATCCTTATTAGGCTCGTAACCCGATAATCTTATCAATTTTTCGGCAAGGTCGTAAATTCTTACTTGTTCGCCCATATCCAAAACGAAAATTTCTCCGCCTTTAGCGTATGCGCCCGCTTGCAACACCAAACTTACCGCTTCCGGTATAGTCATAAAATACCTGATTATATCCTTATGCGTTACCGTTACGGGACCGCCGTTTGCGATTTGCTTTTTAAATAGCGGTATTACCGAACCGTTAGAACCGAGCACGTTGCCGAATCTAACCGCAACGAATCTTGTTTTTGATTTTTTTGCGTATGCCTGAATAATCATTTCGCAAACACGCTTGGTTGCCCCCATTATGTTCGTGGGGTTTACCGCTTTATCGGTCGAAATTTGCACGAAACGCTTAACGCCGTATTTATCGGCACATTTAACTACTTTATAAGTACCCAAGATATTGTTTTTTACCGCTTCGTTAGGGCTGGTTTCCATAAGCGGAACGTGTTTATGCGCCGCTGCGTGGAAAACTATATCGGGTTTATATGTAGCAAAAACCTTGTCCATTTTTACGCTATCCCTTACCGATGCGATAAGCGTTACTAAATTCAGTTCGGGAACGTTTCTTTTTAATTCCTGTTCAAGTTCGTAAGCGTTGTTTTCGTAAATATCTAAAATAATAAGTTGTTTAGGGTTATGCGTCGCTATTTGGCGGCACAGTTCGCTGCCGATGGAACCGCCGCCACCCGTAACCAAAACCACTTGGTTTTCTATGTATCCCATAACTTCGTCCAAATTGACTTTTACGGGTTCACGGCCAAGCAAATCGTTTACGTCGACGTCTTTAAGTTTCGACGCCAAAACCTGCCCGTTTATAAGTTGATAAACGCCGGGCAAAATTTGCAACTTCTTTTTCGTAGAAACGCAACGTTCGGTAATTTCCCTTAATTTTTTTTGATTTATCGACGGCATTGCGATGATAATGTTATCGATTTGTTTTTCTTCGGCTATTCTTTCTATCTCGTCTATCGTTCCGAAAACTTTAACGCCGTAAATGTAATTGCCTACTTTTTCCAAATCGTCGTCAACGAAGCCGATAGGAAGGTATTCTGTTTTGTCGGAATTTTGCAATTCCCTTAAAATCGTGGTACCTGCGTCGCCTGCGCCGACTATAAGCACTCTTTTTCCGTCCTTTATGCGTTTTTTGCCGTGATATGCGGCAACCGCCATATAGAATTTTACGAAATATACTATCAATAACGAATA
>CAZMOQ010000017.1:14081-15441 GCA_964568155.1 uncultured Clostridia bacterium
TTTTCGACAACACCGTTTATTTTTAACGATTTTTCGACTTTTGAACGGATTATTAAATAACTAACCGTATGTGCCAACGCAGTCACTACCCAAGATATGGGGTAAGATAAATATAAAACGAAAAGAGAATCGTACAACGGGAATACGGTATACACCCACAACAAACGCAATCCGCACACCCCTGCAATCGTCGTTACCGCAGGTATTACGGAGTACCCTACCCCTCTCATACCGCTGACAAGCACCTCCATAACGCCGCAAAACGCATAAGTTACCGCTATAACAGACAGTCTTTCTATTCCGTACTTTATAACTTCTTCGTCGCTATTGTAAATTGATATCAAAGGTCTGCCTAACAAGTAAACTCCTACGCCGAAAATTAAACCTATCAACGCCGTCAAAATAAGACTTTCATAAACGACTATGCGCATATTTTTAATTTTTTTAGCGCCCAAATTACAAGCGACAAAGGTAAGGCAAGCCTGACTTACGGAATTCATCGTCGAATAAACAAAGCCTTCAACGCTCGACGCAGCAGCGCTCCCTGCCATAGCGACGTCCCCGAAAGAATTTATCGACGACTGAATAACCACGTTCGAAATCGAAAATATAGTGCTTTGCAGTCCCGCAGGCAAACCTATTTTTATAATTTCTTTAAGCGCAGTTAAATCTATATGCAAATCTTTAAACGAAAACTTACCGAAGCCATTTCTTTTTGCGAGTACGAACATTACCGCAACGGCGGACGCCGCCTGAGAAACTATTGTTCCTACGGCAACGCCTATTACGCCCAAAGCAAATCCGGCAACCAGCGCATAATTGATTGCTATATTCAAAAGTCCCGATAAAGCGAGAATGATAAGCGGACGCTTAGTATCTCCGCACTCCCTTAACAAAGCCGAACCGAAGTTATAAATCATTAAGAACGGCGAACCTATAAAACAAATTCTTAAATACAAAGCCGATTGCGGCAAAACATCCTCAGGCGATTGCATTAAAATAAGGAAAAATTCGCAAAAAGCAAAACCTATTATGCCGACGATAAAACCGCATATCGTGCTTATACAAATAGACGTATGCGTTATTTTTTTGGAATACTCGTAATCGTTTGCGCCTACCGAACGGGACATAACCGAAAGCGTGCCTACCGATAAACCTATAAAAAGATTCGTTATCAAATTTACCAGCGAAGTGGTAGAACCCACCGCCGCCATAGCCGTACGCCCCGAAAACTGCCCGACCACAACGATATCTGCCGCATTGTATAAAAGTTGCAGTATCGACGTTGCTATAATGGGCAGCGTAAAAAGAATTATTTTTTTCAAAAGCGGACGTTCCGTCATTTTGACGTTTTCATTAG
>CAZMOQ010000018.1:0-14831 GCA_964568155.1 uncultured Clostridia bacterium
CGAAAGAATTCTTTTTCCTTTGCCGTTATATTCATATACACCATTCATCGTTATCGTGCCTTTAAAAAACGGGTATCCTTTAGCATAATTATCAGTGGATATTTCAGGCATTTTTTTCATAGGTGACAAAGAAAGGTCATCGTTTACTACAAAACTACCTTTCAAATAACAGTTCTCTATATGCGTATCATAATACAAACAGTTACGCAAACTTTCAGTCGCTAACGGGTCAAACAAAGCAAAATGCACGCCTTCGTGTTGATAATAGTCAACACAGTATACTAACTCGTTTTCGCCGTTTTTTACAAATTTCGTAATATCTGTTTCGCAATAATTAAAGTCAAATGCACTTTTACCCATTTGCAATTCGTTGCCGTTAAGTTTTATAGAAATAAATCTGTTTTTTTCCATTATAAACTTTAACGGCATAGTTTCACGTAAATTAAACATATGCCGAACGTAAAGTTTACCTTTATAATCAGCACGAAGCAAATCTTCAAAATGTTTTTGTATAAACATAGGTTCGCTGTAATTTTTTCCGTCAAAACTTATCGATGCAAAATCGCATACCAAAAAATTATCGGTTATTTCAGTAACGGCAAACCGTTCCGTTATATCTTTAACGGTTTTTACTTCGTCTTTTTGCTTTTCATCTTCGCATTTTATTAAAATCAAACTTCCTGCAGTCGGCAAAACGTACTCGTCCGTAATATTTTCAATAGAAAACGTTTCTAAATTCAAAGATTTATATCTTTTTGCAACGTTTTTAGTAATTATTTTTGACGGTAAAGTCGCAGAATAATTTTTAACGAACAAAAATTCACCGATATTCCCTTTACGAGCGGTAAGTACCGAATAAGAATCTTCGCTGTAAAATTTAATACGAGCATTACTAATAATATCGTTATAAGAAACCTTCGACTTTAAATTGCAATTTGCTTTTATTCCGTCAACGTACTCTATATTTTGCTCAACTAAAATTTTTCCGTCATATTCATTTAATAATTTCAACGTAGTAGACGAAATATTCTTCATTTTGGGGACTATTACACTATCATAAATATTTTTACCTATTAAAAGTTTTCCGTTTACTATTTTACCGTGTTTTGACAAAATTCGTTCATCTGCAAGTTGATAGGTAACACCGTTTTTTCGTAATATACTTAAAGTATTTTGAAAATCTTCTTCTAATTCCGCAACACTTGAATTTCCTTCGCTTAAAATAAAATCCAAATAAACGCTACGTAATGGATGAATAACCAAAACGTCGTATAATTCTTGAGTATTTGCAACAATATAACCTAATTTAGTAAAATAATCGTTAAAAGTTTTTAATCCGCTCCACCAGTTGCAATGTTTTGAAAATATAGGCGGATGGTCGTGTTTTGCTTGCCCTGCCATAGAATACGGAAACAAGTGATGACACATTTTGCTTACACCGTTAAAATATTGAAATTCCCCAAGCCCTTTTAATTCTCTAGGGTTCACATCGTTTCCCGAGCATCCGAAAGTTTCGGTCAAAACGAACTGTTTACCTAATTGACTTGCAACGCTGCCGACTTGTTTGGCGCCTAAATCAAACGAATAACTTTTACCTAAATAATCTATTGCAGGAATATGTTCGTATTCGTACGTAGGCATACAGCCGGCACCGCCAAGCATTTGCCCTGCCAAAGAATTTTCTTCTACCGAATGTCCCGTTAAAAAACAACCTTTGCTATCGCACCAGTCGTACAATTTTTTATAATAATTTTCAACGTATAAGTCGTTCGCAAGCGTATAATAACGCATACGAAACGCATAGCCGTCTTTCTCGTGATTAAAAAGCCATATCAAACCGTCTTTTAAATCACTGCCGTATCTTTTTTTATATTCCGACGCTATCGTATGAGAATAAGGTGTAGCCCAACGATAATATTGAGGCTCGTCGGTAAAAAATCCGACCAACTCTTTACCGAAATACTCTTTAAAACGCTCATAATATTTTTCATGTGTTTCTTTTATAAACGCATCGGTTACTTCGGGATTTAAAATATCCGTATTCGCAGGACTGGTACGCAAATATACCGTGTAATACAAATCTACGTCTTGCTGTGTTCCCGTTACACGTTTATAGCCGCTTTTATCCCTTACATACACTGCGAAAGCAAAATTATCAAAAAAAGAATTTTCCTTATACTCCAAAAACTGTGCTCTATATTCTTCTTTTTCAAGCAGTTTTCCGCCAACGAATCCACTTGGCCAACCGTTATCGTCGTATACCCAAGCGCTCATTTTTAATTCTTTGGCTTTTTTAAGACACGCTTCTACGCAAGCAAACCATTTTTCGCCAAGATATTCCGTCGTTAAGCCCAAACGAGCGTGCATTATAAAGCCGCCAAAACCGACTTGTTGCATTTCTTCAATTTGTTTTACAAGTTCGGTTTCGTCTAATTCGTTATTCCAACTCCAAAACGGAATTGCTTTATAACTATTTTCTATTTCTTTTAATTCTTTTTGCAACCTTTCAATCGTACTCATTTATTTTACCTTAAAAATTTCCGCATTTTTCACATAAGAAAACACCTGACCGTTATTAAATTCGTGACGAATATATACTGTTTTTTTGTTACCTATTTTTATTTTCCCTTCAACAAATCCTATTCCGTTTACGTAAGACGGCGGAATTACATAAACTTTTTTACCGCCGTCTTCTATTTTTAATCCGAGAAAACCGTAGTAAAAATATTTTACGACCGAGCCGAACATCGGGTGATTAAGCGATTCTTTACCGTTCCAATTTTCCCAAAGCGTAGTTGCGCCGTTATTTTTCATATATCCGTAAGAAGGGTATTCACAAGTCGATAACAAATCAAACGCCAACTGTATATATCCGTTTTTAAATAAATACCCGAAAAGAATATCCGTACCGAATATACCCGTATCAAGCGTTTTTCTGCGTTCGTAATATTCTATCGTCGATTTTTCCATTTCGAGATTGCCTAAGCCTATGGTCAAAGCAAACATATTTGCGCCTTGCACGCCGTTACAATACGAATTATTGTTTTTATCGTAATATGCTTGTTTTAATGCTTTTTTACAACAATTTATCCTATCGGTATAATCAAGTTTTTTCCCTATAAAACCGCCTAGTTCCGTCGCATATTGCATACATAGAATATAATAAAACGTATTCACGAAAGGTTCGGGTAATACGACTTTATCGGGCGTACACCAGTCGCCCAAACACCAACCGCCCTTGCGTTCTTTTACCACAAGACCGTTTTCACAAAACCCGTACATACAGTCTAAATATTTTATTACGTTAGGCAAATATTTTTTTACCAACTTTTTATCGGCGAAAAATTTATACAAACGATAAAGAACTATTACTATCGCTCCGCCCCAACCGCCGGGACCGCCGCCACCGCCGCAAAACGGCGCAGTATGCTGCACGTGTCCGTTTTGTTTATCTTGACAGTCAACGATATCCCGTAGCCATTTTTGGTAAAATTTTTTAGAATCAAAAACAAGCATTGCACTCTCGGCAGTAAGTTGCCCGTCACCCGTATATCCGAGTCGTTCTCTATGCGGACAATCCGTCGGCACGCCGCAATGCATATTATTTAATTGCGTGCGAACGTAAGCGTCGTGTATCCAATTTATAACGTCGTTTCCGCAATTAAAAAATGCTTTTTGCTTTATTGCGGAATGAATAACTTCCACTGCAATATTTTCTATTTCGCCCTCAAGTTCAAAAAACCTAAATCCGCCCCAAGTAAAGAACGGACTTACTTTTTGCCCTTCGTTAAGAGTTTTATATTCACACACGTAGGTTTGATTTACACCGCAAGAATTAGTATCTAATTCCTTCCCGTTTAAATTTTCGGAATGAACTATTCTCACATATGAACTAATCGCAGTGAAAGAAACGTTACCCGTTATATTTTCGCCGACGTCGTAAACTTTTTTATTACCGCATTCATACAACAATTTCGGTTGTACTGTTCGCACTATTCTATCTAACGGACAATTATTTTTTAAAATAACTGCGTCGGGTTTTTTAGCAATTTTTACACATTTTCCGCTATTGTAAGATTGAAACAACGGAAATACGCAATGCGAAAAATCTTGCGTTTCGCCAAAAAACAAATTATTTTCTTTAATAAAACTTTCGGTATAAGTTTCAGTTCCGTCAGTGTAAATATGCGTATCGCTATTTTTATTTCGTAAAGTTATATCGTAAGCAAGTATTAGTTCGTCGGAAAACGCAACGTTACCTTCAACCGTTCTACGATTTTGGCGGTAATAACCGTTCCCTAACAAAACGGCAACAGTATTATTTCCGTCAACAAGATATTCGGTTATATCCCAAACATCGTAATAAACGGTATGCGAAGTTTCGTCGCAAGTCGGATATAACCAAGTTGTAAAATCTCGTTTTCCGTAATCGGAAAATAAGGGCTTAAAATATTCCTTACCAACTCTTTTTCCGTTTATAAACAATTCATAAAAACCCAAGCCGCATATCGATATTTCCGCTTTTTTTATTGCATTAACGGCTACCGTTTTATAAATTACGGGAGCAGAAATATCTTTATCGCAAGTTACCCATTTTACGCAACTTCTAATCATAAAAACTCCGTAAATTATACATTATCCCAGTTTGCATCCAAAGTAAGATTGTCCGCTATATCGTAAACGCCGTCGGTTACGACTTCGCCATGCATAGTGTTTGGTTCTACTACAACCCAACTTATAAATTTATACCCTGACCTAGTTGGAACGTATAAAACAAATTGCTCGCCGTAAACGACCGTTTGAGTTGTGGCTTTTATCGCTACGCCACTGTATACACGATAATATATCTTATATTCGTTCGCAGTTTTTGTTTCCGTCACCGTAATCGATTCTTTTATCGAAGAAAAATCAGTAATGTCCCAAGAAAAAGTATATCCTGTTTCTTCACTGTTTTTAGGAATATCTTTAAGGGGTTGACCTTTTTTTACAACTTTTTCAACGGTTTCTCCGTTTTCATAAACGAACGATACGGTAACTTCGGTATCGCCGCAACCAACCGCTGCAAACGAACACGCCATAATTACGACTAATAATATAGTAAATAATTTTCTTTTCATATTTTATCACCTTTTAATCAATTTTTCGTATGAAATAAATTTTTTATTTTTTAAGATTTCGTTAAACGATATGCCGTTGCAAGTTATATCGGCGTCTAACGGTTCGGTTACCAAATAATCGGTTTTTCCCGGTGTAATCGGGTACAATCCCATTACGGCGAACATATACCAACAAGACATAGAGCCGTTATCTTCGTCGCCGGGGAAGCCGTCTTCTTTATACGAAAAATACGATTCCGTAATCTTATTTAAAATTTTTCTGCTTTGCTCTTTTTCGTCAAAATAAGCGTATAAATACGGGAAAGCAAAAGACGGCTGATTCGAAATAGCGCATTGACCTAAATCAACCGCAGCCATTTCCGTCATTTCGTGTATTTCAAAACCGTAACCGCCAACGGAATATAATGGCTTACCGTTAAATAATTCGTCAAGCATTTTCAAAAAACGTTCTTTTCCGCCGTACAATTCGGCTAAGCCGTCGTAATCGTGCGGAACAAGCAAACTGCTTTGCCAAGCGCAACCTTCGGTATAATCGCCGCCCCACGCATAACAATCGAACGGTTGATTTCTAAAATTACCGTTGCTATCCTTTGCACGCATAAACAAACTGTCTTTATCAAACAAATTTTTGTAATTTTTTGAACGTTTAGTAAACTTTTTATAAGTTTCTTCGTCGTTAAGCGCCTTTGCTACCACTGAAATACAAAAATCGCCGTATGCACTGTCTAAAGTTTCGTTAACGCTTTCACTGCAAAGGTCGTACGGAACGTATCCTAACTTTTCATACTCTTTTACGCATTTACGACCGTTTAATTCTTTACCCACCGTACTTACATTCGTAAGCATCGCTTTTAACGCACGCTTTGTATTTTCTTTACTTAACAAACCTTTTGCAACCACGTCTGCGATAACGCCTTCCAACAAACACCCGGGCATACAGTTAAAATCTGACGGAGTAAGGCATTTAGGCAAAGTACCCGTATCGTCGTAGATATTTAAAAAGCCTTCTACTATTTCATTCATCTTTTCAGGGGCTACGATTGTATAAAACGGATAAGTCGTTCTATACGTATCCCAAAACGCATTATTAGTATAACTTACGCCCCTTTTAATCTCTCCGCTTTCAGGCACGATATGCCAAGCATCGCCCTTTTCATCGACTTCGTAAAGTTTGTTCGGGTAAACGAACGCACGATACATACAAGAATAAAAAGTTTTTACCTTTTCTTCATCGGCTTTTATATCTATACGTGATAAAAGCGAATTCCATTCTTCGAGACCTTCGTTTTTTATACTTTCAAAATCTTTATTTGAAAGTTCTCTATCCAAATTACGATAAGCCTGTTCTAAACTGATATACGACGTAGCCATTCGCACCGTATAATTATGATTTTTCACCTTTACGCCTACGCCGCTAAGATACTTTTCTTCTTCACGCATCTCGCCGAAAATTTCGCAATCGAACGCAAAAACGAAGTATACTTTTAATTTGCCGCTTTTCGGCACGTGTGCATATGAAGCGGTATAACCTTCTATAACGTTCTTTTCCGTATTAACATTTATCTCGGTAGGAAATTCAAAAGGTAATACCGAAAAAACGGGATTTGTTACGCTTTCGTCGGTAGAAATTCTCATAATTGCGCCACTGTTCGTAGGCGCTAATTCAAATTCGGTTTTGTAACGCAACAAGTAATATTTTAAATAATACGGAGTTAAAACACTGTCTTCTTTGCGAAATCCCGACCAACGACGAAAAGCCGAAGCATAAAGTTTTTCAGCCTGCGGCATAAAGCAAAAATATGACCAGTCGCCTACCCAAGGGCTCATTTGGTGAGTAAGACGCACGCCTTCGAAACATCTATCGTTCGGATTATAATACCAAACGCCCCTATCGCTGAAAGTTTGCGGAGCAAACATAGCCAAAGCGTTAGGACGGGTAACCAACGGCAAAGTATTGCCGTTGGAAAACCTACGATTAGAGTCCGTACCTTGTTTTATATTTACATAATCTATCGGACGCATAAAATCTCCTTTACCATTCAACTATAAACGTTTTTATTTCAAACGGTTTGAATTTTACCGTTATACTTTGACTATCCGTTGCAATTTGATTTTCTTTATTTTCCATCAAATCGCACTCGTATACTGTTTTAAATTTCTTACCGAAATCAAACGTACATTTTACGGTTTTATTCAAAGACTCGAACGCTCTAACTATATAACCGTTTCCGTTTTCGGCTTTTTTAACCGAATCAACGATAACGTTTTCACAAGACGACGTAACGAAAGCGTATTCAGGCGGTAAAACGCCGCTACCCTTCTTCGCTTTTTTCAGAATTATACCGTTATTCAACTGATATGCCGTTTTATAAACGTCGCTGTTACGCAAATCGTTTTCGTGCGTTCTTAACGAATAAGTAAAATTATGGATACCTTTATCCCCGTTAGGATTAGGATAAGTTGCACAACGAAGCAAGGTAAGTTTCATTTCCGAACCGTATACTTCATAGCCGTACTTACAATCGTTAAGTAACGCAACGCCGTAATCCGATTCCGAAATATCGGCGAATTTATGAGCGCATACTTCAAATTTTGCGCTTTCCCAACTGTTGTTTCTGGTAGTTGCCCTTTCAACGTTACCGAACTGGATATCGTACGTTGCCTTTGTAGCGTTTACGTTAATGGGGAAAGCAACTTTTAAACAAATATGTTCGTTATGCCACTCAACCGTCGTTTCGAAATCGATTCTATCTGTATCGGGATATAACCATATATTTTGCTCTATTGTAGATTTTGAAAAATTACGTTTAATACGCAAACCTTTTTTAGCGTCGCCAGAAAGCAAAGTTACGCTTTGAACGTCATCTATAAACCATACTTTTTGGTCGTGATACGACCTTAATTCCCAACCGTCGTAATTTCCACCGGGGTAATCTTCATGCGCTTCTAAAAAATTCGCCTTCATACCGCTTTTTAAAACTTCTCTTTCGTTCTTTTTATCGTATAACGAAACTATATTATAGGATTCGTCGAAAATAATTCTATAATAATCGTTTTCAAGCGTTTTTTCGGTTACGGTTACTTTGCCTTTACAAGACGATAAATCGACCGCTTTATATCCCTTTGGCGGAATATCCGCTATATAATAGGTAGAACCGTCGACCGTTACGTTACCGTTGAACGCATAAGGCGTCGGATTAAAAGCAACGTAAGCCTTATCCGTATTGATTTCGTTAGATATCGCATCTAAAGCGGTAGTCGTAATGCTATCGGCAGTAGATTGTATTTCGCTATAATCCAAGTCGGAATCGTCATATACGGCGTCGATAGAACTTCCCGGTAAAATATCGTGGAATTGATTTTTCAAAAGCAATTTCCAAGCGTTATGCAAATCTTTCTCGCTATATTCGCCAACGCCTAAAAGTTCAGACATTGCGGAAAACGTTTCTGCGTTTTGCAAAGCAAATTCGCCCTTTCTGTTATTTCTCTTATTCTTTGCGATATTAGTATAAGTTCCCCTATGAAATTCCAAATACAATTCGCCCATTATTTCGGGAACACGCTTGCCTTTGCAATTATCTTTCAAGTGTGCGATAAATTCGGTAACCGTACCTATTTTTGCATTAGGCGCATTAGGAAGCCCCATAGCCGCCCTACGCATCTTTTCAAGCATATCGGTGGTCGTTCCGCCGCCACCGTCACCGAAACCGAAAGTAAGTATAGCCTCGTCGTTTAATTCTTTTTGCTGATACCTGTCCCACGTACCTGCTATATGCGGTACGTCGGTATAAGAAACATACGTAGAATAACGAACGGGCTTTTTATCTTTATACCTGTCTTGCGCCGTTAAAAAGTATGAGAAAACAGGCGTCCCGTCAATTCCGTACCAGTTAAACGTATCGTAAGGGATTTGGTTCGTATCGTTCCAACTAATCTTACTGGTAACGAAGGTATCTACGCCCGAACGACGCAAAATTTGCGGCATTGCCGCAGAATATCCGAAAACGTCGGGCAACCATAAAACTTTATTATCTACGTTAAATTCCTTTTTAAAGAAATTTTTGCCGTATAATATTTGCCTTACCAAACTTTCGCCCGAAGTCAAATTGCAGTCGGCTTCCAAATACATAGAGCCTTCGACTTCCCACCTGCCTTCTTTGATGCGTTGTTTTATCTTATCATAAAGCAACGGCGCTTCTTCTTTTACGATTTCGTATAAAATCGCCTGCGACGACATAAATTTATATTCGGGATATTTATCCATTAAATATAAAACTATTGCGAACGAGTGAACCGCCTTTTCTCTCGTAAAACGATATCTCCACAACCAAGCGATATCTATGTGAGTATGCCCTATACCTACTACGGTTGCGTTATTCGTATAATAATTACCATATAAATTTTCCCTTAAATAATCAGACGCAACGGTAAGCGAGTTTTCGTATTCTTCCGAATAAATTTCTCTGAAATCTACAAGATTAACCGCTTGATTTACCTTGCTTATTACATCCGCATACTCTTTTTCGTATTCCTGAGTGTAGCCTGCGACCTGCAACGGAGCAAGCAAATCGTAATACAATTTTTCGGTTTTTAAATCTATCTTCTTTAACGAAAAATTGCTTATCAACGGATATCTGGTAGGGAAATCTCTTGGAGCACCCGAACAAGCGTATATCATAATTTCATGTTTTCCGCTTTGGTTCATTTCTATCTCGCAATGGTTTATATCGAAGCCGCTTACAATTTTTCCGTCAAGATAAACTATACTTTGCGGATTTGCATATACGCCCGCTTCAGTTTCCATAAAAAACGATATTCTTTCGCCGTCTTTTGCAACGGGAACGTCAACGCTTAGATAAAACCAAGCGTGTTCGTCGAATTTATCAGCCCAACTGCGATTTTCTGGTAAAGGAATAAATTCGGAAATATTAGGTAAAGTACCGCCTTCGTAAAAATCCGCTTTTTTGAATAACGGTGTTAGTTCTAAAGTTTCTTTGACCGTTGCTTGACGCAAAATTTCGGTCATTTTTTTAATTCTTTCTTCTAGTCTTTTCATAATCTCCAGCCTATTATTTTTACACAGCGATAGGCATAGAGAAAATTTCACTATGCCTATCGCCTATTTTATTAGTTTTTAGCGTTTGCTTTTTGTTTATATCTTACGTTATCTATATAATATATTTGAAGATAATCCGCTTTAGGGAAATTGATATTGATTTTATCTATAGAATCCAAATAATTTTCTTCAACCATAACGGGATTTCCGTCATCGTCTTTTACGATATTGCCGTTTTCGTCTTTCTTTTCGACTTCACGGATAAATTGCGACATCGGAAATTCTATATGATTCCATCCTTCAACCAAACCTTCAACTTTATATTCGTAATCTACGTTGTTAGAACGAGGTCTTATTTTACAATAATCAACGCCCTTTTCTACGTACAAATCGAAACAAAAATACTCGTAATTTGAAAAATCCACTTCTGTAAAATACGAACTATACGAAGGGTTGAAAGTAATTTCGCCGCCGAAATTATCGTACGCATGCGGTTCCAGTTCGAAACGCAAACTGTAATTACCCCTAGTAACATACTTTTTATCGGAATTTATATCCTTTCTCATGCTTCTTGAAATATAAATTTCCACGCACTGACGAACGGTTTCGAAATCTCCTATATAGAAGTAGCCGTCTTCGATAACGTTACTTACGGTTTCTTCGGCAGATGTATCGTCGTCAACCGAATTTTCAGGTTCTCCGCAAGCGGCAAACGAAAACAACGTTAACAAACATAGCAATAATGCAATTAGTTTTTTCATTATTTTAGCCCTCCTTTACAACGTAACCGATTAAATCGACGTAAATATCCGAATCCGTCCAAACAGAATCTTCCGGAATATCCACCATAAAATACAACGACTTATAGTTGTTTGCGGAACACAGACTTGCAGCGTTTTTAATCATAACGGAATTCCAACCCGTTTTTAGAACGTAATCATCAAGCGACTTATACTTACTACCGTTAAATCCTTGAAGTTCCAACTTAATTTCATTATCGGAACCATTATATACAAGTAATTCTACTTCGCTTGCATTTTTTGCTATAAAGTCTTTTATAAACGTTTCAGACAAACTGAAGTATACCTGTTTATTTTCGCCTTTAGAAAGCGTAATTTTTACCGACTTACTTCCGCTGTACGCAACGCCGCCGTCTATGAATACCGTTGACGCTTTATTTGCCGATAAAATGTTTTGCGAAGTAACGCCTTCAAAATCTTGAGCAACGCTGTATTTATTACCGACAACCTTTTGTACCGTCTTGCTGTTGCCGTCAACGCTTACCGTTACGGTTATAGTTTGTTCTTTCGACAAATCTACTACGGCTTCGTAATGTCCGCTTTCGCCCTTAGTTAAAACTTTTCCGTTATATTCGACTTTTGCATTTTGGTTGGTAGTTTCGAATACAACGGTAGTTTTACCCGCATAGTACGAAGTATCACAAATAACCAAACCTAAATCGTCTTGTGCGTCTAATATATTAGAATAAATTTCGTTTTTGGCGGTTTGATATACTTCACACGATTGTGCAGGCGTAGTGCTTGTAACGAACTTTTCAAATATAGTGTTTACCATTCCTTGAGTTTCGGCTTCGCTAAATCCGAGTTCCTGACATTTTTCTTCCATAACGGTAAACAAATCGTAATCGTCTATACCGTCCCTTAAGGCAACCGCCCTAAGCGAAGCAACCGGACCTGTTATTCCGTATTCGTAACCGGGATAGAAAATCCAACCGTCCCCGGGCGAATATCCCCAAACGTTATCGGCAGTGTATGCGTCGTAACCCCTTTCACTGTAATCGGCAACGTTCCAGTTAAGGTACCCTTTAATTCCGTATGCTTTTTGCATCCAACCCAACGAAACCAAACTTGTATACATATCGTCCAAGTGGTGCGTTGCGGTGGGATAATACGGAGAGTTAGAAGTATAGAACCACCAGTCACCCATTTCAGCATAATAATCTCTCCAAGATTGCGAGCCTATTAAACCGATATTTGCGCAATAAGTAAACGAATCTATTCCCCTTGATTCGAGTTTACCCCTGATATCGTTACTTGTTACCGTTAAAACGTTATCCAAACCTAAAATAGTATCGAACATAACTTCTTTATAATAGGTGTAAGCGGCGGATGTATCGTTAGCGTATTCGTCTAACAGTTCGTACGCTACGTCTTCGATTACCATATCGAATACGCCGGCAACTTCTTCACAACGCTGAAAGTGATATTCAGTGGATGGTTCATCGATAAGGTCAAGAAAATAGAACATTGCTTTATCGAGATAGTTAACCCTGTCTTCCACGCTAGCCCTTGCTACCGCTTTAAGATATTCCTTAAGAAGCGGCGAATTGAAAGATGCGTAAGCGGTAACGTATTCTCCCGTTTCCCTATCTTTATGCGTATATTGATTTCTCCCCGACTGATAATAGAACTGATAAGTTGAAAATCCGGGATGCGTATAGTATTCCTTTATAAGTTCAACGTACGCTTCCGCACCGCCGTTACCCGAAAAAGGCAACGTACCGTTTAACTTATATTGATTCATTTTATCCAAATAAATACCGACCATTTTATCCGTCGTATCCATTTCGCTGGTTCCGTATTGCGTATAGAAGGTGTTGTTCCAAAAGTTTTGCGCTTGAGATTGTTCGGGCAAAACTATATCGTACACCGTAATGTTTATAGGAACGTTATAAACTTGCGAATCCGCAGTAACCGTAACTATGCCTTTATAAGTACCGGGAACGGTAGAAACGTCCGTATTTACTTCTATATAAATACCTTGGTTATAACCTTTTTTAACGTAATTTTCTTTATATTCCTTAGCGGTATCGAACGGCAAAATTGCGTCGGCGATTTCGTCGCCCTTATCAACTACGGGATTGCTGCCTTTTTTATGCAACAAAGTAATATACTTTTCGTTATATACGCTAACGTTATCCGAATTAAATACAGCACCTGCGCTTTCGTTAATTAAATCCGACACTTTTATATCGTAACTTTTAACGTTTCTTTTTGCATAAAGAATAAGTTGCGTACCTTCGTATTCGTTTTTGCATAGCGTAATATCCAGCGTCTTATCCGTTTTGTCTTCGTAATCGACGTTCCTTAATACTTTTTCGTGTGCATGAACGGAAAAAACTTCTAAATTTTCCGAAGGGTCTTGACTAGTACAAGCAACCGAAAATACGAAAGGTATCGTTAACAAAAACGCTAAACAACCTTTTATGATTTTTCTCATCTAATAATCTCCTTAAAATCGTTTAGTTAATACCTGCTTTTATTAAAATATTATCCCACTGTGTGGTAGATTTGAAACTGCGTTCAAAGAACTCTTGCGCCGTAGCATAATAAGAACTAGATGTCGGCAAAGAGAACGCTGCGTCGGGCTTAGCGTTGGTTAAATCCCAAACTTGTGCGCCGCCTGCGTTGAAAATCGGCGATTTTGACGTAGTACCTACGGCAACGATATTCTTAGTCAAATCGTAAACGGATTGTTCAAAAGTAGATAACTTAACGTCGCTATAATCGCAACTCATAGGTAAAAATCCACCTGCGCAATTTTCTTTATAGATTCTTGCACCTTCTTCAGAATACATAAACAATAAGAACTTTTTAACCAGCGTGGGAGCGTTAGTATACGCAGGAACCCAACAAGTGTGCCCTAACCCGTGCGAAGTTGCAAGCATATTTCTTGCCGTTCTTACTTCGTTAATATCTTCTTCGGAATAATTTTTGCTAAGCGTAGTTATATCGCCGTCAACGTAACTTATAACTTCCCTTAATTCGGCATCGCTATTTACCGTATCGAGCCTATCGATTATAGAACTTATTACAGGCGACTTCATCATAGCGATTTCGCTATCGCCTGATAAAACGGATTCTTGTTCGAACCAATCGCCGTTGGGGTACATAGCATAATTACTTTCTTTTCTTACGAAACGAGTTTGCAAAGTTCTAAAATTGTTGTTATCGAAATCGTTTGCAGTTTTTAAAACCAAACCGTCGTTATAATTTACCAAATCGTACATTGCTTCCAACGCTTTAAGTCTGCCTGTTTGTTCGTAAATTTTTGAAGAATAAACGTAATCGTCTTGAATTTCGTCATACGCTTTACCGTCAAGGAAGTGGTTAAATTCTTCTAAACCTTCGTACTGAGCCCACCATACAGGAAGCATAGAGAACATAAAGTAATCCGAACCGCCCGGGAATACAAACGGAGTAGTCCCCGCATTTTTAAGTTTAGTTGCAAATTCCTTCAATTCGTTTGTCGTTCTGGGTAGTTCGTAATTTTCGCCCAAAGCGGCTTTTACAACATCCACGTTATAGCACATACCCATAGAACCCGTTGCCCAAGAAAGTGCGTAATACTTGGGATTTTCTTCGGTACCCATGTTAAAATAATCCCTAAAATACGGATACATTTTTTCTTCTATGGTAGTATTTTCACCGGGAAGTACGGTTTGATAAATTTCGGTTAAATCGTACAAACTTTCGGAATAACCGCTAAAAGAATAGTTATTTAAGAAGGTGTACATATTACCCGTACAGGTAAAATAGATATCGTAATTATTCTTTTTTCCGCCGAGTTCAAAAGAGTTTGTAATTTGGCTTTCAAGCGAAGTGCTTTTAAAGTGTACTTTTACACCTTCGTTTCTT
>CAZMOQ010000019.1:0-14552 GCA_964568155.1 uncultured Clostridia bacterium
CATTTTATATACGCCGAAAGTTTATCCGCCGCCTTTACGAGTTTATATTCGTATCCGCTTTCGTCGGGAAAAACGTACTGCTCGTAAACGGGCTTTAATTCGTTTGGCAAATGATTTAAAAGTTTTTCTACCGACTTTTTTTCCAAGCCCTTGTACGCCGTTTTAATTTCTTCGTTAAAATACTTTATAGGGGTAGGTAAATCGCCTGTGATAACTTCGCCCGTTTCGTGATATAACGCATAAAGCAAAACCTTATTTTCGTCTACCGAACCGTCGAAAAGTTTATTTTTTATAACAGCCAAAGCGTGCGCTATAACGGCGACCTGCTCACTATGCTCCATAATATTTTCGTCCCTAACCGAACGCATAAGCGACCAACGCTTAATATACTTCATTCTATCCAAAAAGGCAAAAAATTTATACATACGAAAAATCTCCTTTTAATTATTTTACCACAAACTACATTCTAACACAAATAAAATAAAAAGTTTTTTCTTAATATTTTTGCTTGACAAGAAAAAACGAATATAGTACAATACTAATCGACAATAAAATATCGCTATGGGTGTCGTAAATTCGGCTGAGATTATACCATTTGAACCCGCAAGGTAACGCTTGAAGGGAAACGCAAAATTTTTTTCATTGCATTTGGCGCACTCGTATTTTCGGGTGCGTTTTCGTTTATAGCGATAGAAGGAGTATATTTTATGTCAAACGGTTTTTTGAACCTTGATAAGGACACGCTTAAAGTTCTTATCGAATCCGTGCAAACTTACGCACTTTGGGTAACGCTTGCACTTGCAGTGATTTTGATTGCGACGGGACTTATCGTAAAATTCAAGTTCCCCGAAAAAATCAAAGCGTTTGCGCTAATCGCAACAGGCGTCGTTTTAGGCTATGCGGTAACGCTTATTTCGGTAATTTTGTTTATGCAAATTTCCCGTATGGTCGTAAAAAACGAATTAACGCCGTATTTCTATATGGTAGTAGGGCTTTTCGCATACACCGTCGTTGCGGCAATAGTTTGCGCATTGATAAAAATTTTCAAAAGCAACGCATTTAAATACGCATTGTATATTTGCCTTGCGTTATTCGCTGCCTACGTAACGGTTATTTTGTGCGTGTTCCCGACCGACAGCGAAACCGTTCCCCTAAACGCAACTGCGCTTATTATTTCCACAATAGTTTTAGTGGTTGCAATAGTGCTATTAAGCGTTTTATGCGACAGAAGAAAAAGTGCGGCTAGCGAATCAAAAACGCTTGCCTATGCAGGAATTTGCATTGCAACTTCGTTTGCGCTTTCGTATGTAAAATTCTTTTCTATGCCGCAAGGCGGTTCCATAACCTTAGTTTCGATGTTGCCGCTTATGATATTTTCTTATATGTTCGGCTCGAAAAAAGGTTTGATGGCAGGCGTTATTTACGGCTTGTTGCAACTTATACAGTCCCCGCAAATTTACCAACCCTTGCAAGTATTTTTGGATTACCCCATCGCATTCGGCTCGCTTGCGCTTGCGGGAATTTTCAGAAACGCTAAGTTTTTAAAAGGAAATAAAGTTTTGGAATTTGCTTTGGGTATGATTGTCGCTTGCGTATTCAGATATATTTCGCACGTTATAAGCGGAACTTTCGTATTCCACTACGGCGCAGCGTTTGCCGATGCGTTTATTTACAGCATAGGTTACAATTCATTCGTATTCGTCGACCTTGCGTTGGACGTAATCGTAGGTTGCTTCTTGATGAATTCTAAAGCGATGCAAAAGCAAATAGAACGCACCACCCCCGAAGAAGAATAATATCGAACGACTTAACTTTTAAGATATAAAACAAAACCAAAAAAATTTTCACAAAAAAATACCGAAGGCGGAAGGCTCACACATAATAAGTTACCGCTTTCGGTATTGTTTTTTATTTTTTATATTCTTCAACCAAAGCCTTAAAAGCAGGCAAGGATTTTTCGATTCTTTCTTTCGACACGCAATACGCTATCCGCACGTAGCCTTTTACGCCGAAATCGTCGCAGGGAACGACCAAAATTTCTTTTTGTTTAGCCTTTTCAAAGAATTCGTATGCGTCGGGTTCGAGTGCTTTTACGAACAAATAGAAGGCTCCGTCGGGTTTAACGCACTCGTATCCGTAAGAAGTCAACGCATTATACAAAATATCCCTGTTTTCTTTATATATTCCGACGTCTACTTTCGTATCCAAAGTTTTTGCGACTACTTGTTGGAAAAGGCTTGGAGCGCAAACGTACCCGAGCGACCTGCCTGCACCGCATATTGCAAGGTACAAGTTTTTAGAATCGCAAGCGTCGGGATTTACCGCTATATACCCTATTCTTTCGCCCGGTAAAGACAAGGCTTTGGAATACGAATAACAAACAATCGTATCTTTATAATAATTCATTACGTAAGGAACGCAAATTCCGTCGTAAACGAGTTCCCTATACGGTTCGTCGGTAATAAGGTATATCGTATGCCCGTATTCCTTACTTTTTTCGTTCAAAATATCGCAAACTTTTTGAATAGTCTTTTCGTTATAAACAACGCCGCTGGGGTTGTTCGGCGAATTTATAATAACCGCTTTGGTTTTTTCGGTTATTTTACTTAAAAAATCGTCGGTATCTATTTGGAAGGTTTTTTCTTCAGGCATAGAAATTACCAACTTGCCGCCTGCATTTTCGACGAAAACCCTGTATTCGGTAAAAAACGGAGCAAAAACTATACATTCTTCGCCTGCGTTTATAATCGCTTTTAGCGAAATCGTAAGCGAAGCCGCTGCGCCGCACGTCATATAAATGCTGTTTTCGGTCAAATTAGTGCCGAAACGAGAATTTATATCGTCGGCTATGGACTTTCTAACATTATAATCGCCTTGTGCCGAAGTATAACCGTGCAAAAGCGTAGGATTTTCTTCGGAAATCAGTTGCAAAAGAACTTCCTTTATTTTTTCGGGCGGTTCGACGCTGGGGTTACCTAGCGAAAAATCAAAAACGTTTTCGGCGCCGATTTGGGCGGAACGAATTTTACCGTACTCGAATAACTCCCTGATAACCGAACGCTTACTGCCTAAAGCGTACATTTTTTCGTTAATCATAGTTCTCCTTTATTTTAGCAATTCCAAGCCGTTTTTATAGAATATCTTTTCTTCGGTCTCTTTACCTAAATTAAAGCCTTTCAAAATTTCAACGTCGCCTGAAATATCGCTCCACGGGCTGTCGGTTGCAAAAAGCACTTTATCGGCGCCGTGTTTTTTAATCATTTTTACAAAATCTTCTTTGCTTAAATTTTTCAAAACGTAAGCGGTATCGAAATAAACGTCTTGCCCTGCAAGCAGTTCGTACACGCCGTCATAACACCTATTACCGCCGAAATGCGCAAGCACGAACTTTTTATGTTTTACCATACTTATAACTTTAAGCAAAAGTTCGGGCGAACATTTTAGCGGTTCGCCGACGTAACCGTCGTCAACGCCTGCGTGCGTAACTACCGTTAAGTCTAAATTTTTTGCGCACTGCAAAATTTCGATATAACCGTCGTCGTCGATATAAGTTCCCTGATAATCGGGGTGAATTTTTAAGCCCTTAAAGCCGCTTTCCTTAATAAACTTCATTTTACCCGAAATATCTTCGCACGCAGGGTGTATACCTGCAAAAGATATCAATTTTCCGCAGTAATTATCGTTTATTTGTTTTGCGAAGCGGTTTACGCTGTCGAATTGTTCGGGCTTGGTAAGCACGGGCAAAATTACCGAAAGGTCTACGCCTGCCGCCGAAGATTTTTCAAGCAAACCGTCAACCGTTCCGTTTGAAAAATAACTTATATTCGCTTTTGCGGCGAGCAAATCAAGCGTTTTTCCTGCGATTTTATCGGGGAAAACGTGCGTATGAAAATCTATTATCATAATTATAATTTAGAAATTTCTTCGCTTGTAAGCGTGCTTATGTCGTTTTCTTTAAGCACTTCTTCGGCTTTTTTAAGGTCGGAAGTCTTCATAACGACCGATGCCGTTGCGCCTTCTATCGAAAGCCCGTACATATACTCTATATTTACGTTTGCTTTTGCGATAAGTTGCAAAAATTGTTGCAAACTGCCTGCTTTGTGTTGAATTTTTACCACCAACACGTCGGTAATCATCGAAGAGAAGCCTTTTTCAAGCAACTTTTCTTTGCCTAGAACGGGGTCGTTGACTATAAGTCTTAAAAGCCCGTATTCGGTGGTGTCGGCAAGACTTAAAGATAAAATATTGACGTCGTTTTCCTTTAACACGTCTAAAACTTCCCCTAGCCTGCCGTGTCTGTTTTCGATAAATACGGATAATTGTTTCGCTACCATATCATCATTCTCCTTAAAATATTTTTCTATTATCTATTACGTGAACGGCTTTACCTTCACTTCTTTTCAAACTCATAGGTTCTACTATTTTGATTTTTGCCGAAAGTCCCAACGCTTGTTGAATAACGTGACCGATTTTTTTGGTAAGACTTTCAAGCCCTTTGATTTCGTCAGTAAAATATTTATTATCGACTTCGACTTGAATTTCAAGCGTATCCAAATTGTTAACCCTATCGACAATCATCATATAATGCGGAGTTACTTCCTGCACGTCTACAAGTGCCGCTTCGACCTGACTCGGGAATACGTTTACGCCCCTTATGATAAGCATATCGTCGGTTCTTCCTTTGAATCTGGAAATTCTTGCGCTGGTTCTGCCACATTCGCATTTTTGGTAAGAAATGCTTGTCAAGTCCTTAGTTCTGTATCTTATAAGCGGCAAGCCTTCCTTGGTGAGCGTGGTAAAAGCAAGTTCGCCCGTTTCGCCTTCCGCAGCAGGTTTAAGCGTTGCGGTATTTAAAATTTCGGGATAGAAATGGTCCTCGCATACGTGTAAGCCCTTATGGAACTGACAATCGCACGCAACGCCCGGTCCCATAACTTCGGATAAACCGTAAATATCGTGTGCGTGAATATTTAATTTGCGCTCTATTTCGTTACGCATTTTTTCAGTCCACGGCTCGGCGCCGCAAACTGCGGTTTTAAGTTTTATTTTATCAAGCAAGCCTTCGCTTTCCAAAACTTCCGAAATATGCAGTAGGTATGACGGCGTGCAAGCGATAGCCGTTGCGCCGAAATCGACCATCATAGTGGTTAATTTTTTGGAATTGCCCGTACTCATAGGAACTACCATTGCGCCTATTTTTTCAGCGCCGCCGTGTGCGCCTAATCCGCCGGTAAACAAACCATAGCCGTATGCGATTTGAATTATATCGTCCCTGCCGACGTCAGCCATCGAAAAACATCTTGCAACACATTCCGACCAAATATCCAAATCGTGCCTTGTGTACCCGACGACCGTCGCTTTACCCGTTGTTCCGCTAGATGCGTGAACCCTTACTATTTGCGAGTTCGGTACTGCGAACAAGCCGAAAGGATAGTTATCCCTTAAATCGTCTTTAGTGGTAAAAGGCAACTTCGTAATATCTTCTATACTTTTTATATCGCACGGGAGCAAGCCGACCGCTTGCATTTTTTTGCGGTAAAACTCTACGTTATGATAAACGTAATCGACTAATTTTACCAGCCTTGCGCTTTGCAAATTAGTCATTTCGTCCCTAGACATACATTCTTTAGTTTGATTCCAAATCATTTTTTACACCACCTAATTTTCATAACCTGCTTTGAACGCTGCGACGTTTATATCAATAGTTTTCGGCGGAACGGTTTTAGTTATAACGTCAAGCCATTCTTGCTCGGAAAAACCTATATATTTTGCGGAAAGCCCCAAAATAACCGAATTAAGCACCTTGCTGTTACCTAACTTTTTGGCTATCGTCAATCCGTCGAGAGAATAAACGGTGTGTTCGGTTTTAAGAGTTTCAATTATATTTTCGGGATAAGTTTTTGCACCTATAACTACCGTCATCGGGTCTATTCTGCAATCGTTTACTATAATAACGCCGTCTTTTTTCAAGAAATGCGCATATCTTAACGCTTCAAGCCTTTCAAACGAAATCAAAACATCGACGTCGCCTTCTTCAACGACGGGTTCGCTTACATTTTCGCCGTATCTTACGAAGGTAACTACGCTACCGCCCCTTTGCGCCATACCGTGAACTTCGGAAAGTTTCACGTCGTACCCTGCGTCTAATGCGGTTTTACCTATAATTCTACTCGTCAACAAAGTACCTTGACCGCCGACGCCTACAACCATTATATTCATATTACTTACCTACCTTTTGTATTGCGGAGAACTTGCAATAACTTTTACAAAGTCCGCAACCGTTACACATAGTTTCGTCTATTTTTATAGTGCCATCCGCATTTTTCGTTATTGCAGGACAACCGATTTTTAAGCACGCACCGCACTTTTTGCATTTTTCGCTATCTACTACGCACTTATCGGGGAATTTTTGTCCCTTCAAAAGCGCACAGGGCGCTTTGGCTATAATTACGGTAAGTTTATCCCCGTTTACGCTTTCCTTAATCGTTTTTTCAAGTTCGCAAACGTCGAAAGCGTTTACTTCTATAACGTTTTCAACGCCGATAGCGTTACACAAAACTTTAAGGTCTATTGCGTAAGTTTCTTCGCCTTTAAGCGTTTTACCCGTTGCGGCGTGGTCTTGATGCCCCGTCATACCCGTAGTGCGGTTATCCAAAATTATAACCGTACCCGTCGACTTATTGTAAACCATATTGATAAGCGAATTTACACCCGTATGCAAAAAGGTCGAATCCCCTATAACGGCAACCCAGTTCTTTATATAGTCTTTGCCTTTAGCCTTTTCCATACCGTGCAAAGCGGAAATGCTTGCGCCCATACAAATGGTGGTATCTATTACGTTAAGCGGTGCTACTGCTCCGAGAGTATAACAACCGATATCCCCCGATGCGTGTATTTTTAACTTATTAAGCACCGAAAACACGCTTCTGTGCGGACAACCGGGACACAAAATGGGCGGACGGTTAGGAACTTCTTTCTTTTCAAACACCAAGTCGTCCTTGCCGAACAATACTTTTTTAAGCATATTCGCACTGTATTCGCCCTGTTTTGTAAATAATTCTTTGCCCTTTACATTTAAGCCCCAACTTTTTATTTGTTCTTCGATTACGGGTTCTAATTCTTCGAAAACGTAAACGGTTTCTACGTTTTCGACAAATTCTTCTATAAGTTTTTTAGGCAACGGATTTACCATACCCAACTTCAAAACGCTTGCGTTAGGGCAAACTTCTTTTACGTACTGATATGCGATGCCGCTTGTAATAAAACCTATTTTTTTATCGTTGTATTCTATTTTATTTATATCGAAAGACGAACAGTCGTTTGCAAGCGTTATTTCCCTTTGCTCAACGACTTTGTGTCTACCTATCGCAGACGCAGGCATCATTACATACTTAGGAACGCTTCTTTCGTAAATTTTATCTTCAACGGTAATTCTTTCGGATAAATTCACCACGCTTTGCGAGTGCGATAGTTTAGTAGTCGTCCTTAAAATTACGGGCGTGTCGTACTTTTCGGATATTTCGTACGCAAGCACAGTAAACTTTTTCGCTTCGTCGCTGTCCGACGGTTCCAAAACGGGAACGTGTGCGCTCCTTGCAATCATTCTTGTATCTTGCTCGTTTTGCGAACTTGCGATACCCGGGTCGTCCGCAACGACGATTACCAAACCGCCGTTTACCCCCGTATAAGAAAGCGTATACAACGGGTCGCTTGCCACGTTAAGCCCTACGTGCTTCATACAAGCCATACTTCTTACGCCTGCAATCGAAGCGCCGATTGCGACTTCCAAAGCGACCTTTTCGTTAGGTGCCCATTCGGTGTAAACTTCGTCGTACTTTGCTAAAACTTCGCTAATTTCGGTACTCGGCGTTCCGGGATATGCGCTTGAAACTTTAACGCCTGCTTCGTACGCCCCTCTGGCAATCGCTTCGTTGCCGAGCATTATTTTTTTATCGTTCATAACTTACCTCTTAAATCTTTTACTCTTTTTGCTTTGCCTTCGAACCGTTGCAAGGTGTTAGGCGATTCTAATTTTATTTTTGCGTCCAAACCTAAAACTATTTTGAGTTTAGAACGCACTTTATTAGAAATATTTTCCAAAGCGCCGAAAGAATCGGTTGCCGTTGCAAGTTCTACCCTTACGGTCAGTTTATCCGAATACCCTTCTCTTTCAACGATGATTTCGTAATGCGGACCTAATTCTTCCATACCCAAAATAACTTCTTCTATTTGGCTGGGGAATACGTTTACGCCCCTGATTTTAAGCATATCGTCGCTACGCCCCGAAAGGTTTTCCATTCGGCAAAGCGTTCTTCCGCATTTGCACGGCTCGTAATTAAGCCTTGTTATATCTTTTGTTCTATATCTTATTAAAGGAATTCCTTCCTTCTTTATGCAAGTTATAACCAGTTCGCCTTTTTCGCCTTCGGGCAAAACCTCTCCCGTTTCGGGATTTATTATTTCGGGCAAGAAATAATCTTCGTTTATGTGCAAACCGTCAAGATACTCACATTCGCCCGACACGCCGGGACCTACAAGTTCGCTCATTCCGTAGTTAGAAGTTACAAGCATATCTTCGCCCCAAACTTTATGCATTTCTATGCGCATTGCGTCGGTTAAAAGTTCGCTGCCCAAAAGTCCTATTTTTACATTTAAATCTTTTGCAGGGTCAATGCCGTTTTCCTTTGCCACTTCGGCAAGCCTTAACGCATAAGACGGCGTTGCGACCAAAAGCGAAGTTTCAAAATCCTTCATATACATTATTTGCTTTTCGGAATTACCCGTCGATGACGGAACGACGGTTGCGCCGATATTTTCCAAGCCGTAATGAAGTCCCAAAGCACCCGTAAACATACCGTAACCGAAACATATTTGCGCTACGTCCTTATCGGTCGCACCGCCCATACAAGCGATACGGGAAACACATTCCGTCCACATTTTCATATCGTTTGCGGTATAGCCCACAACGGTAGGCTTACCCGTAGTTCCGCTAGATGCATGGATTCTTACCAAATCTTTTTTAGGCACGGCAAACAGCCCGAAAGGATAATTATCACGCATATCCTGCTTTGTCACGAACGGCAACTTAGATAAATCTTCAAGAGTTTTTATATGTTCGGGTTTAAGCCCTATTGCGTCCATTTTTGCCCTGTACGGTGCAACCCTTTCGTAAACTCTTTCAACTGTTTCTTTAAGTCTTGAAATTTGAATTTCCCGCATTTCTTTGCGGGAAAGAGTTTCTTCTTTTGCCCAAATCATTTTACACCTCGTTTTCGAGCGGAGCGTTAAACGCTTGCTCTATCGTAACGTCCGACGGATTTTTAGTGAATAAACTTACTGCAAACGTAATTATAATCGAAAACAACATACAAATAACGCCTATCATAGGCGAACAACTAACGCCCGTTTTCAAAGCAACGCCGAAAGTACAATTCCAACCGTTTTTATCGTACCCGAAAACGAATATCAACGCTATCGTCAAAAGTATCGAACTTATAACCGAACTCCACGCCGCCGCCTTAGTTACCTTTTTCCATAGTAAACCCAAAACGTACGGACCCATAAAGCACCCTGCCAAAGTTCCCCAACTTAAGCCCATTAAATATGCTATCGCCGCTATGTTGAACTTTTCGTTTAAGATTGCCAAAATTACCGATATCGCAACGAATACAAGACATAAAATTCGCATAAGCGCATTTACCTTTTTATCCGACGCTTCGGTATTTATTTTTCCTTTGTAAATATCTATCGCAACCACCGATGCGCTTGCAAGCGAAACGGACGATAACGTAGACATACTTGCCGAAAGTATAAGCACGGCTATTATTCCTATTAAGCCCGTAGGAATTACTATGGAAAGCATTTCGGGCACTACGTAATCCGCACCGAGATTTGCAGTTTCGGGAAAGAATGCCGAAAGCGCACCTACGAAATATGCGCCGAAGCCGATTACAAGTGCAAACAAAGTGCTTACAATCATTCCCTGTTTTATGGCTTTACCGTCCCTTACGGCGTAATATTTATGTATCGTTTGCGGCAATGCCCATACTCCAAACGAAGTTAAAAAAATCAAAGATAAAAGCGAAACGGTGTTTCCGTAAAGCCCCTTATTAGTGCTTGAGAATGTAAACCAGTTTAAATTCGGGTTACTTGTCAATTCGGATAAATTCCAACTAACCGTTTTGTAATTCATAAAGCAAAATACCATAAACACTACGCCGATTAGCATTATAATTCCTTGAATAAAATCCGAAAGCGCAGTTGCAAAATAGCCGCCAAAAAACAAATAAAGCGCAGTTAATGCGGCAAGCGCAACCATCATAACCCAACCGGGAATACCGAAGACGGTTTCAAACAAACTGCTTAATCCGTTATACACCGATGCGGAATACGGAATTAAAAAGATAAATATGATTATAGCCGAGCAAAGTTTCAAGGCTTTGCTTTCGTATCTTTTTTCAAAAAATTCGGGCATAGTTTTTACGGATAGACGGGAAGTCATATTCTTAGTCCGTTTTGCCAAGACCTTCCACGCAAAAAGCGAACCTATAATTGCGTTTCCTATACCTATCCAAACTGAAGCAAGACCGTATGCCCTACCGAAGTTCCCTGCGTATCCTACGAAAATAACGGCGGAAAAATAAGTCGTACCGTAGGCGAAAGCGCTCATCCAACCATTAAGCCCGTTTTTGCCTGCAAGCAAAAAATCGTTTACCGATTTTGAACGGTTATGCGTATAAAGTGCTATTACCACCATACCGAGCGCATATAAAATAAGTATAATATAATCTAAAACCATAATCACACCCTCTTTTGCAAAAAACTCCTAAATTAAAACCATAAAAAAACGCTGATTTTCACTTTTCAAAGCACAAATTAAGCGTATATTATAACATAAAACGGCTAGCAAAAATAAATTTTTGCATTGCTATCGCAATTATTATTTGCTGGTTGCAAATAATAGCCGTATGTTGAAATATGGCGCTCGCAAACCCTTGCAAGCAAGTTTGCTCACTTGTATTATAATCTAAATGAAGTCAAAGTTTGTAAAAATACAAACTTTAGTAAAATCAAAGATTTTACTTGTAAAAACTTGCGTTTTTACGACTTCAAGATTGAAATACGGCGAAGTTGCTGCTCCTTGCAAGCAAAGCATCAACTTCTTGTATTATAACACTAGCAAAAATGCGCAAGCACGAAGTATTTGCAGGCATTTTTGCGACCTGTTTCAAGTTCGCAGCCGCACTCTTAGTGCGGTAGAAACGCCAGTTTCGGTTTTGCGGCAAGCAAAACCACTGCGTATATTATATAATTTTCACAGGCAGTTTGTCAACAAATATGCGGCTTTTTTAAGACTTTCCTATGGTAAAGCGACAAAATTATTTGACATTTTATTTCTTACGGTTTAAAATATACAAAAATAAGGAGATTACGTTATGAAAGTTTTAATGATAAACGGAAGTCCGCACGCCGACGGCTGTACGGCAAGAGCGTTGACCGAAGTTGGTAACGCCTTAAAAAGCAAAAACATAGATTATGAAATTTTACAAGTCGGGCATCTTGCCATAAAAGGTTGCAACGGTTGCGGCGGCTGCGCAAAATTAAAAAAATGCGTTACCGACGATGCGGTTAATATCGCACTTGACAAAATGAAGGGCTGCGACGGGTTAATTATAGGCAGTCCCGTATATTTTGCTTCGGCAAACGGCACGCTTATTTCGTTTTTGGATAGATTTTTCAGCGCTGCGAAAGGCTCTTTTGCTCATAAAGTTGGCGCAGCGGTCGTTTCGGCACGCAGAGCAGGCAACACCGCTACGTTTGACGAACTTAACAAATACTTTTTAATTTCTAATATGTTTATCGCAGGTTCCAACTACTGGAACAACGTTCACGGAAACAAAAAAGAAGAAGTTGAACAAGATTTGGAAGGCTTGCAAACTATGCGTACTTTGGGGCTTAATATGGCGTATCTTATCGAATGTATCGCAAAATCAAACGTAGAAAAGCCGATTTTGGAAACGAAAATAAAAACGAACTTCGCAAAATAATTATGAAATATAAAATTTTAAAAAAGCAAAACAATTCCGATATGTGCATAGTGTGCGGAACGAAAAACGACGCTTCGCTTAAAACGGCTTTTTACGAACTTGAAAACAATTTGATTGCAGGCGTAACTTCCCCGCAACAAATTCACCAAAGTTACCCCAACCGTATGCACGGCGGTATGATATCCGCATTACTTGACGAAACTTTGGGGCGAGCCGTTCAAATAGGAAATCCTAACGTTTGGGCGGTTACGGGCGAACTTTCGGTAAGATACAAAAAGCCCGTTCCCCTTGACGAAGAAATTATTTGCATAGGAAAAATCGTTAAAGATACTTCAAGGTTATATATTGCCGAAGGTTTTATCGAAGATAAAAACGGCGAAATTTTAGCGACGGCTAAAGGGACGTACGTAAAAGCCGACGTAAACGCAATAAGCGAAGGCGGACTTACCGACGAAAACTGGTATCCTGTTCCCGACGGAAAACAATATCTAGCAGTTAATAATTTAGATTTTTTCAAATCCTAAACAAAAATCAACCTATATCGAAAACTAAAAACACGCCGACTTTGCAAAAAAGCGAAATCGACGTGTTTTTTATAAGATAATTCTAAATTTTTATTTGTTTTTCTACGGT
Organism: uncultured Clostridia bacterium; assembly: GCA_964568155.1. Lineage (GTDB taxonomy): Bacteria > Bacillota > Clostridia > Christensenellales > Borkfalkiaceae > UMGS775. The sequence goes on from CAZMOQ010000019.1 coordinate 12,681, forward strand.
AATTACCAAAGTATAATCGTTGCCGATTTTTTCGGTTATGATTTTTTTCAAATCTTGTTTAACCGCTTCAACCGACTTAACGTTAAACGGCACGGCAACGTCGAAAATAAGATTCGTGTTAGTAGGTCCTTTCACCATACGGAAATCGTGCGTGGAATAGTCGGGGTTTTCTTCGCTCACTATTTTCGTTATGCGTTCCCTTAACGAATTTACTTCTTCGTCGTTTACGACTATCGGGTCCAAATGCCCCGTCAATACTATATCCGTTTGCGATAAAAATTCCTGTTCTATAACGTCGACAAGTTCGTGAGATTGCAAAACATCGACCTCGGCGGAAACTTCTATATGCACGCTCGCAAAATATTTGTCGGGACCGTAAGAATACACGCTTAAATCGTGAATACCTATAACGCCGTCATGCGATAAAATGCGCTGCTTTATGCTTTCGACTAATTCTTTATCGGGCGCTTGCCCTACTAACCTAGACATAGTTTCCTTAAGTATACCTACGCCCGACCAAGCGATGAAAAGCGCAACCAACACGCCGCAATATCCGTCCAAATTAACGCCCGTTAACCTACTTACGATAAGTGCGGCAAGCACCGCAGTCGTGGATACGCAATCGGAAATACAATCGGCGGCGGTAGCCTTTAACATTTCCGAATTAAACCTTTTTGCAAGCGCCCTGTTATAAACGAACATACAGCCCTTTACTATTATAGAAGCAACCAGCGTGCCGACTATTACGTAAGAAAATTCGGACTCCGACGGAGAAATAATACCCGTTATCGATTCTTTAACCAACTCGAAGGCTATAATAAGTATCAAAAACGCAACCGCCATAGACGAGATATACTCTATTCGTTCGTGTCCGAAAGGGTGTTCTTCGTCGGCAGGTTTTGCTGACAGTTTGAACGAAACCAAAGATATGACGCTGCTGCCGCAGTCCGACAAATTATTAAATCCGTCGGCAAGCACCGAAATTGCGCCACAAAATACGCCGACCGCAATCTTGCCCGCCGCAAGAAAAACGTTTAATACGACACCTAATATACTCGCTAACTTTCCGTAGCGTTCTTTTAAATTACTTTCTTTTTTCATAACCTTTATATTTTAGCATTTAAAAAAACATATTACAACTTATTTTAAATAAAAATTAAAAACGTTGACATAAAATAACGTTTTGTGCTAAAATATCCTTATGAAAATTTTAGGTTTAGAAAAATTATCGCTCGTGGACTTCGACGGGCATATATCTGCAACGATTTTTACGGGCGGTTGCAACTTTTTATGTCCGTTTTGCCATAACGGGCCTTTGGTATTAGATGCGAAATCGCAACAAGAACTTTCTTTAAGCGAAGTTTTGTCGTACTTAAAAAAGCGTAAAGGAATGCTTACGGGCGTTTGCGTTACAGGCGGCGAACCGACGCTCCACCCCGACCTAAACGTTCTTTTATCCGAAATTAAAAATGTCGGCTACGAAATAAAATTAGACACCAACGGCACTAACCCCGATAAAATAATAGAACTTAAAAATGCGGGATTAATCGATTACGTTGCTATGGATATAAAAAATTCTTTGGATAAATACGGACTTACCGTAGGCGTGAAAAATTTTGACGTAACGCCTATAAAAACAAGCGTCGATATTTTGCTGAGCGGAATAATTCCGTACGAATTCAGGACCACACTAGTAGAACAGTTCCACCAAAAACAAGATATAGTTGATATTTGCGACTTGATTTGCGGTGCCGATAAGTACTTTTTACAAGCCTATAAAGACAGCGAAAATTGTATAGAAAAAGGTTTAAGCAAAGTTGACGAATCTACCGCAAAAACCTTTTTACAAATCGCAGAAAAAAAAGTAAAACA
>CAZMOQ010000020.1:0-13850 GCA_964568155.1 uncultured Clostridia bacterium
CTAAGCCTTGCTATATGATTGTCAAGCGTTCGGGTTTCGCCTTCGTCAAAACCCCAAATGTTTTGCAAAAGTTCTTCCCTTGAAAGAACTTTGCCGTCGTTTTCCATAAAATATTTAAGCAACTTAAACTCTTTTCGGTTAAGTTCTATAAGTTCGCCTTTAAGCGTAACGCTCATATCTTCTTCATTTAAGACCAACTCGCCTTTTTTTATTATACATTCTTTCGGCTGAATTCTTCTTAACGCAACGTTTACCCTTGCTGTCAGTTCAAGCACTCCGAAAGGCTTGGTGATATAATCGTCGGCGCCGAGATTCAAACATTTTACCTTATCTATTTCGCTGCCTAATGCGCTTAATATTATACAGCAAACTTCGGGGTAACGCTTTTTTACGTCCTCTAAAACGCTGATACCGTTTCCGTCTCCGAGCATAATATCCAGCAACAAAACGGACGGCGTTTTCTTTTCCAAAGCGGCGTAGAACTCTTTTACCGTAACGAAGTATTCCGAACGTATACCGTTCATATCGAGCGTACACTTAACAAGTTCGCAAATATTTTCGTCGTCCTCTAAAATATAAACGATTTTTTCCAAAACGGCTCTCCTTAAAAAAATAAGACTGCGAACTTTACTTCGCAATCTTATTGTAACACATTATTTATAAAATATCAAACGTCTAAGTCCAAAAATGCGTGCGCAATGTAATTTATATGGTCGCCCACCCTTTCCAAGTTGCATACCAAATTGATAAACACGCTGCTGCTTTCCGCTCTACATTCGCCCGAATTCAACCTTGCTATGTGGTCTTTGATAAGCGTTTTTCGCATATGGTCGATTTCGTCTTCGGCTTTGTCTATTTCCGCAATCAAAGTATACTTCTTTTCCAAAACGAATTCTTTGGTAAGATTTGCAAGGGATTTGATTTTTTCAAACATTTCTTCAAGTTTTTCGTTCACGTACGGCGAAAAAATCAAACCGTCTTTAACTTCCCTTCTGGTATACTTGGTTATATTGTCGGCAAGTTCGCTTATTCTTAAAATATCGCCTACGTTATTATGCAATGCCGATACCAACTTTTCATCGTTTGCGGAAATGTTTTGCGAAGAAACGTTTATCAAATAATCGCTGATGCGTTTGCCTTCGGAATCGATTTTTTCGTTATACCCCAAAACTTCTTCCGTTCTTTCGGTATCCTTTGCAACGAACCCCGAAATAGCGACGTTAAGCGAATTTAACGACATACCCAAAAGTTTCAACATTTCCTTAGTTATTGCGTCCAACGCTACGCCCGGCGTTGTCAACAAACGCTTATCGAGATAAATATCGGTTTCGTTTTCATCTTTATCTTTGTCTTTAATCAGTAATTCGGAAATTTTAACGAACACTTCCGCAAACGGCAGGAACAATAAAGTACATACTACGTTAAAAGCGGTATGGAACATCGCAATTTGCATTTCGGGTGCATTAGCGAACCAACGACCGAAAGTTACGTCCATAAAAGACGGCCAGCACATTAGCATTACGAAGAAAATAGTAACGCCGAAAGTCTTAAACAACAAGTTTATCAAACTTGCCCTTCTTGCGTTTGCGCCCGTTCCTATCGAAGAAATCAACGCAGTAGTGGTAGAACCGATATTTGCGCCCAAAACTACGTACAATACGGCGTTGCCGCCGTCGCCTACGACAAGTCCCGTGCCTGCCATAACTACCAAAACAGCGGTTACGACCGAACTCGATTGCATCAAAGTAGTAAGTAAAAATCCTATTATCAAAAGTAAGAAGGGATTGTTGACTTTCTTCAAAATATTAATCAAAGCGGCGTTCATCAAATCGCCTTCCATAACGATTTTCATAAATTCCAGCCCGACGAAAATCAAGCCCAGCCCCGCAAGTGCGTGACCTATGGTTTTAAGGTTATCTTTTTTACAAAGCATATTCATAAATATGCCTATAAAAGCAAGCGCAAACATAGTGTATTTAAGCAATTTGAATGCGCTTAACGCACTGATAAACGCAGTAACCGTAGTACCGATTCCCGCACCCATTATCATAGACGTTGCTTGAAACAGCGTAAGTGCGCCTGCGTTAACCAAGCCGACAATCATAACGGTGGTTGCGCCCGAACTTTGAATGATAGCCGTAGTTATCATACCTATGCCGACGCCCGTCAACCTGCTTTTCGAAGTTTTGTTAAGCAAACCCTTTATTTTGCTGTTTGCAAGACGCTCCGTATTATCGGCAAGGGCTTTTACGCCCAACAAAAATGCGCCGATACCGCCAAGTAACATTAAAACCGCATATACGTAATCCATTATGCACCTTTTCCTTTTGTTATAAGTTTATTTTACATTATTATTGTAATTTTATCAACACAATATTGTAAAATAATTGTAAAATATTAAATAAGTGGCAAAATAAAAAATTCTCTATTGTCTTAAAAACTATTGATTATTTATTAAAAAAGTTGTAATATATAATTCGAGGTTTTATATGGAAGTTACTAACAAAAGGAAAGTTTACGAATTATTCGGCGTTGCGGCTGTAATTCTTATATGCGCATATGCAACGCTGTTGTTGGATTTATTAGCGAAAAGCGTTTCGATTTTCGGCGAATACGAAGTTTTGTTTTTTTCAATCGTTAAATGTCTGTTATACATAGCGTTTATCGTTTTGTATTTTAAATTTGCAAAAACAATAGATTTTTCCCCTTTTAAAAAGAAAACTGCGCCGATGAATTTGAAACGATTATTGATTGTTTACGCAATAACGCTGGTTTCGATATTCTTCGTAAGTTTTTCCATAAACTATAATTTAAATATAACTTATATGCTAGGTTTATATACCGCCGTTAAAGAAGTAATAAATTTAACGTCGACTATGGTTGCGTTCGCTTTCAGAATGTTCTTAACTTTAATCGCAATGACTTATATTCAGGAAGCGTTTGAAATCATCTTTCAAAAACGGGCATTGAAATACATACCCTTCGGCGGAATAGTTATATTTTTAACTTCGGGAATTATAGAATTTCTTTTAGGAATACCCCCCGTTAATTTGGCGTTGTGGTTTTGTAACTTAGCATACGGTTTGATATACGTTTTCAGCGAAAAACGTTTTTGGGTATGTTACTTTACTTTTATATTTATATTTTTATTTTAAGGACGAATTTTTAAATGAAAAATAAATTATACAATTTTTTCAAGTGCAATATATACGTGTTTTGTTACGTAATAATATCGTTTTTTATAGAATATTTAGCGGTTTTTATCGCTACGGGTAAATTATGGATATATTCTCCCGGAATTTTCATCACGATTATACTTTCCTGCACCCTATTGCTTATCGCAATACGCAAACAAAAAGCAAGATTTTTGACAAGTTGCGTAATGCTTGTGATTCACGGTTTGGTTTGCTTGGTTTTTATTACGTCGTTTACAATGACTTCGGGCACCAAATTCGATTTTGCGCAAATAAATCTTGCAAGCGACGGTATGGGCACCATAGAAACGCTTAAACCTAATTTTAAATTTTGCTTTCCTGCAACCGCAGTTATAGTTTTGTATATAATTTTAGGTCAGTATTTCGTAAAAAGTTTGCCGAAACCCCACCCCGAAAGTTTTATCCGCACTACGGTAGTATGTTTATTGTGCGTTACCTTTACTTTTCAAGGATTTTTCGCATACAAAAAGAATTACAATTCGTCTGCCGATATGACGAAAATTTTATATAAAACAAGCACCGCCAACTACAGCGACGAAGGTTTTATCGGTAACTTTGTAAGTCAATTATACAGGGGTATATTTTTCAACGACGTAGAACTTGGCGATGCCGACGAACTGCACGACTTTATTTACGAAAGCGTAACAAAGCCTACGAATACGACGTTTAAGGATACGGAAGGCAATGATATAAACGTTTCGGGACTTGCAAAAGATATGAACGTTATAACGATTTTGGCAGAAAGTTTTGAATGGCATTCTTTTATGTCGAATTTGGAAAGATTCCCTAACGGACTGAATACCAGCGAAGAAATTCTTAGAGAGTTGTTCCCCAACCTTTACGAACTTTACGATACTTCGTTTATTTTCGACAATCATCATTCAAGGGAAAAGACCGATATTTCCGAAAACTATTCCACTTTGGGTTGTTATCCTACGGGCGTTTACGTAAACTACGATTTTCCCGATAATTCGCTGCCGTTTTCTATGCCCAACGTAATGAAGAACGTTTTCGACGTAACTTCGCAAAACTACCACAACGGTTTGGAAAATTTTTATAACAGAACGCAATATCTTACCGAAGCGGTAGGGTTCGAATCGTTTACCGCAACCGAACAAATGATAGAAATAAACGAAAAGTCGGGCAAAAACACTTTTACCGATTACACGGTTTTAGGCGAGAGAAATTTAGATTCCGAAATGATTGAAACCTGCAAGGAAGAAATGTTCCCAACCGACCGTCGTTTTAACGTAAATATTACCACGATTACTCAACACGGACAGTACACGCCGAGAAACAACTTGCAAGAATATTACGACAAACTCGACGAATACGGTTTACTGCCTTATATAGAAAATATAAATAACGACAACAAAAAAGGCTTGCAAAACAACTTCCGTACCTATGTTGCAGCCGCTATGGAACTCGATAAAGCGATAGGCGTTATAAACGATTATTTGAAAGAAAACGACCTTTACGACAACACTATGCTTGTTATTTTCGGCGACCACAACGCTTATTACGAAGGCTTATCGGCATATATCAAAGGTCTTGAAAAGGTTGACGGAGAAAGAAATTACACAAAACTTTTCAACGTGCCTTTTATGATAAGAGTAGGTAATATAACCGAAACACTTTCCAAAGAAGAAAGAACCATAACGAAGTTTACTTGCTCGGCGGATATAGTCCCCACCGTATACGATTTGCTCGGAATAAGTTATTTTACTAATATGTGTTACGGCGTAAGCGCATTCGACAAAGAAAAAACAAGCGTATTGTATTCGAGAGCGTACGAAGTGTTTATCACCGATAAAATGTACTTCTATAACCTTAACAACATAATTTACCAAAGCGACGACGTTGACGAAGAATATATAAGCGAAATAACAAAAACGGCAACCGAACTTTTAGTTAAGGTTTCGCACGTGAATAGAATATTTTATAACGATTATTTCAAAGGCAGAACGGGCGAAGATTATAAAAAGCGGTTTTTGGAGATTCAAGCTTTATGAAGTACAAAAACGTCATATTCGATTTGGACGGCACCTTAACGAAATCCGACGAAGGAATTTTTTGCACGTTAAACGAAGTATTTGCTAAATTTAACGTTGCCCCGCCCCCTAAAGACGAATGGCTTAACAAATTCATCGGACCTTCGCTGAAAGATATTTACTTATCGGTCGGCATAAAAGAAAACGACGTAAACGACGCTATAAGTTTTTATCAAAAATCGTATGCAAAGAAAGGTATGTTTTTATCGACGCTTTACGACGGAATTTACGATTTATTAAAAACTTTGAAAAATAACGGCGTTAATATTTATATGGCTACCGCAAAAGACACGCAAGCAGGCATCGATGTGGCGAAGCACTTGAAAATTTTTGAATTTTTCAGCATTATTGAAGGCAGCAGCAAAGACCAAACTATTTCCGAAAAGAAAGATATTCTTGCGCAATTACTTAAAAAAGCCGATATCGAAGATTTGGATTCCTGCGTAATGATAGGCGACAAAAAATACGATATCGACGCCGCAATCGAAAATAAAATTCATTCGATAGGCGTAACGTACGGATACGGCGTAAAAGCCGAACTGACAAGTGCCGACAACATAGCGAACTCCGCCACCGAACTAAAAAAAATATTATTAGGCTAAACGAATATTGTAATTATTGTTCCTTATTACTATAAATAAAATAATGTTATATAAAAAACAAGCAAGAAAATTCTTGCTTGTTTTTTTAATATTGAGCAACGCTAATTTAACGTTACATCTTTTAATTTTTCGTATTTTTTTACAGCGGCATACTTCAATTCTTCCGATACCATACCCGATATAAACGCTTCATCGGATAACTTTTTCGCTAAAAATATCGAAGCAGTGGAATAATTCAAATTTCCTAAATCGCTTATAAATTTACCGCTTTGCCGTGAACCTAAAAAATCTCCGCTGCCACGCATTTCGTAATCGTACTCGGCTATTTTAAATCCGTCGGAATAATTTCGCATTATTTTTAGTCGTTCTATCGCAACTTCGCCTGTGCTGTCCGACAATAAAAAACAATAACTTTTTATATTAGAACGCCCTACCCTGCCCCTTAATTGATGCAGTTGGGAAAGCCCGAATCTTTCGGCGTTATAAATAACCATTACCGATGCGTTAGGAACGTCGATGCCGACTTCTATAACGGTCGTGGAAACCAAACAATCGTACGAATGATTTTTGAAATCTCGCATTATCTCGTTTTTTTCTTTATCCTTCATCTTGCCGTGCAAAAGCGCAAATCTTACGAAGGGCAACTTTGCTTTTACTTCTTCGAAAACTTCGGTAACGCTCATAACCGAGCCTTCTTCGTCTTCTTCTATCTTAGGGCAAACCAAGTAAGCCTGTTTGCCTTCCTTTACTTGGTTACCTATAAACTTAAGCATATCGTCATACTTGCGATACGGCACCACGTTGGTTTGAATTTCCGCACGCTCCTTAGGTTTATCGGATATAGTGGAAATATCCAAATCCCCGTAAAATATAAGCGAAAGCGTTCTCGGGATAGGCGTTGCGCTCATAACCAGCGTATCGGGCATCACTCCTTTATCCGAAAGGTTGCTTCTTTGCGCAACACCGAAACGGTGTTGTTCGTCGCAAATACAAAACGCAAGCGATTTAAAAATTACGTCGGGTTGAAGAACGGCGTGCGTACCAACCAAAATATTGATTTTTCCGTCCGCAAGCCTTTCTTTTATTTCTTTTTTTTCTTTTGTGGGCGTGCTACCCGTTAAAAGTTCAACGTTATAATCGTAAAAATACTTATTTATCAAGGAAAAATTTTGTTCGGCAAGAACTTCCGTCGGCGCAAGCATAACCGCTTGATATCCTGATTTTACCGCTATAAACATAGCCGACAAGCCGACTGCGGTTTTACCGCTGCCAACGTCGCCCTGCAAAAGCCTGTTCATAATTTTTTGCCCCGTCATATCGGCAAAAATTTCGTTAACCGCCTTTTTTTGCCCGTCGGTAAATTCAAAAGGAAACCTATATACAAATTCAAGCAACTGTTTATCGGTGCAATTATACCTTCTTAAACGAACTTGTTCCGAACTGCCTTTTATAAGTTTGAACGCCGATATAAGCGTAAAATATTCTTCGACGGCTATTCTGTCCGACGCCAAAGATTTAGCGTTAAAACTTTCGGGATTATGCACCTGAGCGTACGCACGGGATAAATCGGTAAGTTCGTATTTCTTTTGCAATTCAACGGGAATAATACTCTTTGGCGGAGTAAGATGCAAAGCGATTTTTACGCTGTCCCTTAAAATTTTTTGCGTTAAATTACCCTTTAAGGAATACTGCGGAATAATACCTTTTAACCTGTAATTAGCGTCAACGGGTTCAAAAGACGGATTAACCAAACTTACGGAGCCGTACTCGTTCCTTACCCTGCCGTAAAATAAATATTCGGTATCGGGCTTTAATTTACTTAAAACGTAGGGCTGATTAAACCATATGGCTGTAAACGGCTCGCCTTGTTGAAAGCAAAACACCTTTACGTACTTAGTTCGTCTTGCCGAAGTAAAGTTTTGCGGAACGCCCGAAACTTTACCGATTGTTAAAACTATATCGTTATGATAACAATTTTTCAAAAGTTCTACGTGGCGTAAGTCTAAATAAGTGCGTGGAAAATGGCGGATAAGACCTTCCGTATCCGCTATACCCAACTTATTCAAGTCGGCTTGTCTTTTTTCGTTTATACCCTTTATTTTTGTTAATTCCATACGCCGTAATAAAAAAGGAAACCCTTTATTAAGATTTCCTTTGATTTTCAAATTTAATTATTCTAATGCGATTAAATAGTAATAAATCGGTTGACCGCCGTAATTTACTTCTATATCGCAATCAGGATATATTTCCTGCAACTGAGATTGTAACCGCAAAGCGTCGTCCTCTAAAACGTCCTCGCCGTAATACAACGTTACTATTTCATCGGAAATACTCTTTAACCTTGCTATAAGGTCCACAACAACTTGATTGATATCGGTGCCTTTCGCAAGTATCTTTTTATTGTCTAAACCTATTATATCGCCTTCGGCAAGGTCGAAACCGTCAATTCTCGTGTTTTTAACGGCGTGCGTTACCTGCCCAGTCGAAACGTTATCGAGTGCGTGCATCATATTCGCTTTGTTTTCCGATGCGGAAAGTTCGGGATTAAACGATAACGCAGCGGCAAAACCTTGCGGAATACTCCTTGACGGAATAACGTGAAGTTTTTTGCCTTCTACAAGCGATTTTGCTTGCTCGGCTGCCAAAATTATATTTTTGTTGTTGGGGAATATGAATATATTTTCGGCGTTTATGCGTTGTGCGGCGTCTGCGATTTCGCTTGCGCTGGGGTTCATCGACTGACCGCCTTCGATAATGCCGTCAACCATAAGGTCCTTAAATATTGCGGAAAGCCCTTCGCCGACGGAAACGGCAAGCATTGCCATATCCTTCTTTTCCGCTTCGTATTTCTTCTTGAGTTCTCTGTTCTGCTCAAGCATATTTTCGATTTTTACTTTGTCAAGTTCGCCGAGTTCCAAAGCGTAAGTAAGCGCAACGCCCGGTTTATTAGTATGAACGTGAACTTTAACAAGTTCCAAATCGCCTATAACTATAACGCTGTCGCCTAAATTCATAAGTTTTTCCCTTAACTTTTCGATATCGGCAAGCGTGGTTTTCTTTTTAATATTGATTATAAAAAATTCGGTACAATAAGCGAATTCTATCACGCCCAAATTCATTATATCGGCGTGGTCCATAACAGTTTCGGCAGGTTTAGTTTCGTTGATAACTACGTTAGAACCTGCAACTTCTTCGCCCATTAACGCCTTATACATACCTTCGTAAAGGCACATAAGCCCTTTACCGCCTGCGTCAACGACGCCTGCTTTTTTCAAAACGGGCAAAAGTTCGGGCGTAAGTTCAACGGCTTCGTTACCCTTTGCGATAAGTTCGGGTAAGAAAGTTTCAAAATCCTTATTTTTACCCTTTATCGACATCGCATACTCGCCGACCATTCTGGCAACGGTAAGCATAGTGCCTTCCTTGGGTTTGCTTACTGCGTTGTAAGCAATCTTTGCGCCGTTATTCAATGCGATGGCAAAAGCCTTAGTATCGACGGTTTGAACTTCTTTTAAAGAATTACAAAAGCCCCTTAATACTTGGGAAAGTATAACGCCGGAGTTACCCCTTGCGCCCCTTAACGCTCCCCTAGACACCGCTTCAACGATATCGTAAATATTATTGCTTTTACAATTAACAAGTTCCTTTATCGCCGACTGAATAGTAAGCGACATATTAGTTCCCGTATCCCCGTCAGGTACCGGAAAAACGTTAAGCGAGTCAATAGTGACACGATTTATTTCAAGAAGCTTTGCCGCCGTTACGAACATATTTTTCAGCATAGCCCCGTTTATTGTTTTTTGCATTATATAAAACCCCTCGGTGTGTGTGCTTTTTAAAGTTTTACGCCAAGAATATTCACGTTGACGGCATCGACCAACATACCCGTAAACCTTTCAACTTTGTATTTTACGGATTCTTTAAGCGCTTCGGCAACCGCTTTAATCGACACGCCGTATTTTACAACGACGTAAACGTCGATATAAATTCTATCGCCGTTGGTTTGAATTTTTATGCCCTTTACCGTATTCTTGCGTCTTATCCATGCGATAAACTGGTCCCAAATACCGTACGGCACAAAATCAACGATACCGTAACATTCCATCGCCGAATGATAGACGAAGTTTGCAATCGCATCGTTGTTTATTGAAATTTTACCGTAAATATTATTAGTATTAACTGCCATTGTTTGCGCATCCTTATTTTTTACTATTTAATTTTACTATATTTATTCTCGTTTGGCAAGAATATTTATCCAAATATTGCGGATTTTTCGAAATTTTAAAAAAATTATGTAAATTTTTCATCAAACGCCGTAAAAAAAGTTGCTTTTTTCTCGTCAATATGATAAAGTAATAATACTGATTTTTAAATTAACCTTATATGGAGGAGATATATTATGTCAAAGATATGCAGTGTTTGCGGCAAAGGTAAACTTTCAGGGAATTTGGTTAGCCACTCTAACAGAAAGACTCCCCGTCAATACAACGCTAATTTACAAAAAGTTAAAATCAAACAGGCTGACGGTTCTGTTTCGAACGAATACGTTTGCACCCGTTGTTTGAAGAAACTTAACAACGTTGAAAGGGTATAATTTTATAAATTTAACTAGATAAAACGCTTTTAAGCAAGATTGCCTAAAAGCGTTTTTTTCGTTTTCATCTTGCCGTTTACCGTTGAATTATTTAACGACAAACGGCTTCATATTTTAATTTAAGACGCTTGGTCTTGGATTAAACTTCTTTTTTGGTTATATTTATATAAAACGTGCAATTTGGGTAAATTATACCTTAATATAAATACGGGCAATACGTTAAGAACGATATTTACCACCGTTACGGGTATGCCTATCGAAACCCATAAATTCATAGGGCAACAAAACGCTATGCAACCGCTGCCGATAATTATATCCGCAAGATGACACACCACGCCGTAGTTTGCTTCCACTATATACCTTGCAACGTATTCGTTATTATGCGGCTCGCTTATTTGCTTTTTGCTAAAAGAAGTAAACACGCCGAGTTCCAAAACTTTTTCCTTCCAAGCCTTTATGCCTAGTTTTTCATAAAAACGCATTTCTTTTTTACTTGCGCAAAATACTTTTTTATCTACGGAAAACCATTTTTCGGGCAATAATCTTCTGACAATAGCCGCTAAAATGCCGTCAATCGCTATTGCGGAAAGCGTACAAACGACAGTCCATACCGAAAGTTCGAACCAGTCGTAACTAAACCGTGCAGGCATAAACAACGTGTTGCCCACGGCAATAATTGCCATACATACCGTAATTGTTATAGTATACAACATATCATTCACCGTATTTTAATGGAATTTTATAAACTTTTTCGTAAAGTTCTTTCCAAACCCTGTAATTTTCTTCTTTCATATATTCCGTGTTTTGTTTTTCGGTTAAATCTTCTTTAGGATATATCGCAGGTAAAAACCATACCGTGTAAGCAGGAATTTCAAACCCTGCCGCATCCTTTTTGCCCGAATCTTCCATCGTTATAAATGCAGGCACTATCGGTGCGTTGCACTTACACGCCAACTTGAACGCTCCGTTTTTAAGCGGACGGGGCTTTTTATAATTCCACCACATTGCCTGTTCGGGATAAATAAGAATTTTTTCGCCACGCTCTACAAGTATTTTTACCGACTTAAGAAACTTAATCATAGTTTCGGTATTGCTCGAAAGCGGCAACGTGTTGCAATGTCTGAAAAAGAACCCGTACATTCCCTTAAAGTTAGTGTAATTACCTTCCCTTATTACCTTATACAAATTTTTGCCTTTAGGAAATTCGCCTTTTATAGCCCGCCAAACTGCGTAATTATCGTTGGGGTTAAAGTGATTGCAAGTTATAAAGCACCCCCCCCCGCTCACTGTTTTGAAATTTTCAAGCCCGATTATATCTTTTATAATCAACTCTCCGTTTTTAATACGCTTTTCAAAAAAATTCGTAGCGACACAATTTGCGATTTTGGTAAAAATTTTGCTTGAAAGTTTTTTGCCCAAATAATCTACTTTACACGCTTTTAAAACTATCGTTTCGGGGTCGTCCTCAACGTCTACGTCAAACTTACCTTCTATTTCGTACTTTCTTATTTTTTCAAGAGTTTTTAACCGATAAGGGTCTTTATTGTTTACTATATTTACGTAAGTATCCAGCCTTTTTGCTTCTTCTATTGCCAACTCCGCAAGCCTATCGCAACTTTCTAAATCTTTTTTCCGCTCATCGTCGGTATAAGCGGCTAAAACCTTTTTAATTTCGTCGCAAACGGCAGTTTTTTCGGCGTAAACCCAAAAATATTCTTTCAACCTGCAATCTTCGTAATGCCACGGCTTTGACACCATTATATAATGTAAAATTTTAATATCTTTTTCTTCTACGGGAAGATTGCCGTAAACTTCTACGTTCCAACAAGGATTTAACCAAAAAACGTTGTCCTTACAAATAACGTTAAGATAATCTTCATCCTGCGTAACTTTGAAAGAATACACGCCAAGCATATCTACGAAACGCTGAAGAACTTTGTTTTCCCTGAATTTATTTGCGTTGATAAGCATTATGCCTGCGTTGAAATAATTATTTCTGCTTATGCCGCAAACCTTTTCCACGTAATTGCCGTAAACTTCGGTTTGAACCATTACTTGGTCGTTGCAAGCGCCCAAATAATTTTCGCCGATATCGGTATCGTACAGTTCCGCAATATCACCCAAAACGACGGTGTCGCTATCGATATAAATAACCTTATCGTATTCGGGGAAAAGTTCGGAAATATAGAAACGGAAATAAGTAGTTTTGGAATAATAATCCCTTAACGGCAAATTTGCGTTTAATTTTTGCACTTGCCTTCTTATATCTACGAAAACGATTTCAACGTTTTTCTTAGACAACTTTTTAACTTCTTTTTTCATTTCGTCCGAAATGCCCGTATTCAAAATATAAAATACGTAATTGCGGTTAGCCGCCGCATTTTTTATTATCGAAGTTATAGAAACCATAGTGTACTTTATAAAATTATCGTCAACGGCGTAAAAAACGGGTATTACGTTTCCGCCGTGCTTCTTTAGTTCTAAATTCATTAAAAAACTCCTTTTTATATTATGACTTACAATATCACGATAACGAAACGCTTTATAAATTTAAGCGTTCCGCTTTATTGACTGTATCATTCTACAAAAAAATCAAAAAATTAACAATAGAATTTAACGGGACTTGATTATAATAATCGAAGAATTATTTTCCACTTAATTTCCATTCGCCATAGAATTAAAAAAAGCGTATTCTACTTGTAGTGGAATACACTTTTTTGTTACCTTTATATGAATTTTTATAAAAAAAGTTATGTTATTTTAGTATTTCTATCGCTCTAGCCAACTCGTTATCGACATCACTCTCTACCGAAGGAAGGACTGCGTTTTCCCCAGTTGCGACAAACCCTTTGTTATGAATACTCGTTTTTCCGTCTGGAAGATAAATATACGCCGTAGTAAGTTTTATTGCGTCCCATACCAAAATATGCGGATATGTGGTTTGCATTATCCCTTTACCGTAAGTTCTTGCAACTTCGCCCGTCTTAGTTATAACCAAAGTTTCGCTTGAAATAACTCCGTAGTGAGTAAGCGCACCTATAAGCGCTTCGCTTGCCGACGCCGAATTTTGATTTGCCAAAACGACTACTTGCTTAAACCCTGCGAATTTATTTTCCGAAGTATAAAACTTTTCTTCCTTGCCTTTTTTATCCCTTGCAACCGAAATAAGGTTTTTTGCCTTGCCGTTTTCGTCGATAAACAGTTCGGCTACATCTGTAAGAACGTCCATATAGCCGCCGCCGTTATCCCTTAAATCGAATATCAACTTGGTTTTCCCGTCCGCTCTCGCTTTATTAAAAACGTCCTGCAACTGCGTTTCCGAGCCGTACATAAACGAAGTGTATTTTACGTATGCGGTGTACTCGTCTAAGTCGTTTTTACCCACGCC
>CAZMOQ010000021.1:0-13665 GCA_964568155.1 uncultured Clostridia bacterium
TTCGCCGATACAAGCGGTAAACGCAAACGCACAAAATACCGTCGTAATCAATAATAAAATTTTTGTTATTAAACGCTTTTTCATCTTTTTTTACTTACTTTTTTTGTTATTATAATTCCTGCTGCCAAAACAAGCGCAACAATCGACACCATAAACGCATTTCCGCCGATAAGCGAATTACAACCGCCGTCTTCTTTAACAGTTCCTTCCACTACCGTAATAGGAATTTTTATGGTCTTTCCGTAGCCGCTTACGGTTACGGTTCTATCGTACTTGCCTAACGTATCGGTGCTTATGGTAATTTGACTCATATCCGCAACTTCCGTAGTATAGTCGTCGTAAGTGATAATTATCTTAAGCCCTTTTGCGTTGAACTTTTGCCCTACTTTGTATTCCGTTTCATGTGCGGAATCTTCGGCAACCGAAAGGCTTGCAACGTTTACAGTTATACCGAAGTCCTTTTTAACAGTCTTTAAGGCAGTTTCTATGGCTTCCAACTTCTCAAGATTTTTATTTTTACCGTTTTCGAAGTAAGCCTTTTGCGCATCGCTTCTTATATTGTTGTAAGCAGCCCTTGCCGACTTAACCGCTTCGGCAAATTCTTCGACTTCCGCTTTGGTTATGTTTTTCTCAGTCCAAGTTTTAACTACGTCCGCCGATACAAAGCCTTCAACCGCTTCCCTTGCTTCTCTCGTTAAATCGTCTTCGAGTTCGCCGAGTTGCGTTCTCGTTACAAAGTAAGTCGAGTATACGTAGTTATCGTAACCGATACCGTTAGTCGGGTAATAAAGTTTTAGCGGACTGGTTACGGCGCTCGATACGCCAACTTCTACTGCATAGTACAAAATCGGCTTTTCAAAGTTCTTATTCAAAAGCGAAGTGAAACTTGCCACGCCCGTAATTTCGGAACCGTTGATATATTCGTACAACAACGTAGGTGCATTAATGCTTTCAAACTGATACTCGGTAATTCCGCTGGCGTAGAACGCTGCGTCCCCGATAGTTTTTACGCTGTACGGCAAAATTACTTTTTGAATCGTGCCGTTATTTATTTCGCTAAACGCATACGCTTGTATAGATGCGGTACCCGTCTTTACCGAATAAGTTTTTACGCCTTTTTTATCGTTTTCTTTAACTTCATCCGCTGTTAAAGCCGAAGGATAGCAAACAAGTTCGTACTTGCCGTCCGATATATTCCTATAAAGAACGCCGTCTTCCGTAAAGAAGTTTTCATTTTCTTTGCAAACGAATTCCGTTAAGTTTTTAGAATTACCGAACGCAGCGTTACCTATCTTTTCAACCGTATTAGGCAAAGTAACTTGCGTTTCGTTACCGCCGTAGAAAGCGTAATCTTCTATAACAACCGCATTAGGAATATTTATCGAACTATAAGCGGTTTCCGTATCGACCATTGCGAACGCCGAATTACCTATATAAGTCGCATTCAAAAGGTTTAAATCGGCAAGCGGTTCGACTGTTCTAAGCAAACAACAATCCCTGAACGCAGCGGCGCCGATATAAGTTGCTTTATACAAATTCCAAACTCTTTCAAGCGAACTACACATATAAAACGCACCCGTGCCTATTTCGGTAATATTGTTTAAGTCGATTTGCTTTAAGGCTTTATTGCCGTAGAAAGCGTACTCGCCAAGCACGGTCGTGCTGTCGCCGAAAACTACCGTTTCGAGTTTGCTGTCGTAGAAACCCGAATTGAAAGTTCCGTTACTGAAATCGTAATAATCTTGACTGAAAGTAAAGTTACCCGTAGTCGTAGAATTTTTACCGAAAGTCACAGCCGTAAGATTCGGCGTATTGCTGAACGTATACGTTCCTATAGTTTTTACCGACGGCAAAGTTACACTTGTTAATTCGGTACAATTTGCAAACACCCTGCTGCCCATTTCGCTTGCGCCGTCGGGCAAAGTTACGCTTGTCAACGCACTATTTGCGAACGCATAACTGCCTATGTTCTTTAAAGAAGAATTTTCTTCAAACTTTATCGTTTGTAATTCACCGCAACCGTAGAAAGCACTTTCGCCTATCGTAGTTACGTTTTTACCTATCGTTATATTAGATAAATTGCTTTCGGCAAAAGCGTAAGCGGGAATTTCCGTTATGCTTTCAGGCAACGAAATCGTTTCGATAGCCGTTCCTGCGAAAGCGCCTTTACCTATTTTAGTTACTGTTTCGGGAATTATGACCGTAGCGTTACCGACAAATTTTGTTTCTTGGAACGCATAAGCGGCAATTTCCGTAGTGCCTTCCCTAATAACGAAATTAGTATTTATAGTCTTAGGCGCTTTATATAAAATGTTACCTACGTAAATTGCGCCGTTTACCGTTTTGTAACCGCTGGGATAGGTAATTTCCAAATCGTAACAGTTTTCGAATACGGATTTTCCTAGTTCAACGCTGCCGTTGGGGAAAGTAATCCCCTTTAAACTTTCGCAATCACTGAAAGCGGAATCCCCTATAGATTTTACCGTAAAGCCGTTAAAATCCACAGTATCCAAAGATAAGCAACGGCTGAATGCGTTTGCGCCGATAACGAATTCCGTATTCTTATCGGTATCTTGTCCGCCGAAAGTTACCTTTTTCAACTTCGTACAACCTTCGAAAGCGTATTCCGCAACGGTTGACATCTTAATAACTACTTCCTGGAGTTCGGTACATTCCGAGAACATATATTTGCCTATCACGGTATATTTATCGGTTACGATTTCAGTCAAAGCCTTATCGCCCTTAAATACCGCCGTGCCGCTGGTATGCAAGCCTGAAATATCCGCACTCTTTAAAGAAGTACAACCTGCAAAGGCGTAATCGTCCATTTTGCCGATTTTATCCATTCTTACAACTTCTTCTAATGCGGTACAGTTTTCAAACGCATACTTATCTACCGTTATTATTTTTACGTTGCTTAGGTCAACTTTCTTTAGCGAAGTACAACCGATAAACGCATAACGCAAAATCATAGTAAGTTCGGCGTCCGCAATTTCTTGCGGCGTGTCCGAAATGAAATAAACGTTTTCAAGATTTACGCAGTTTTGGAAAGCAAACTTGTCTATTTGCGTAACCGTTTTAGGTATTATAACCGTAGTTACCGTTTCGTTATCCTTAAATGCGCCTTCGCCGATATACCTGATATTTTCATCGTCGGGAATAACTACCACGCCGCCCGTGCCGTTGTACTTTGTAAGCGACATATTGCTTACCGTAAACGGGTCTTGAACGGTGAAACTAGCCGTTGCCGAAGCGCTGCCTGCTTTTACCGTTATCGAGAAACTGCCTTCGGTATCGAAAACCTGCACTTCGCCGCTTTTGGTTACGGTTGCAAGTTCTTCGTTTGAAGAAGTCCAAGTAAAGTCAAGATTTTCAATCGGATAATACCACGGGTCGATTAAAACTTCCAACGTGAATTTCGAGCCTGCTGAAATTTCTATGGGTGCGCCGCCCGGTTTTTCCACTCCGCCGTCGGTATTCCTTACGGCGTCGAAACTTAAACTAGGATTTTTAAGCGTCAATCCTTTATCTTCTACGGTAACGTAAATTTGTTTTACTTTATTATTACCGCCCTTTACCGAAACAACGGTGCTGCCTTCTTTTACGCCGAAAATCTCGCCGTTTTTAACTCTTACGACGCTTGCGTCGGCAACAGTCCAACCGAAGTTTTTGATATTTTTATCGTCGATATTTGCAAGTTGAAGTTTTTCCGCTTGATTTACGCCTATCGTAATTTGATAATCGTAACGTCCTTTATCGCCCGTATATTTTTCCAAGCCGACAAGGTCGAAATCCTTAGACAAATCGCTTTGGTTTGCCGTATCGAAACTTATGTTGTATACGCAGTAATTTAACGCATAGTCGTTGATTTGAACGTATAAATTTTCACGATATTTGTCGTAAAAATCGGTAATTTCAAGCGAAACTGTCGTCGTGCCGTTTTTATTAGGATTATAAATAGGCGTAACGTATTCGGTTGCAAGTTTTAATTCTATAACGCCGTCCTTATCCTTTTCGGAATAGCATAAAAGCAACGACTGTGCGTAATGGTTATCGTAAATATCAAGGTCCAAATAAACCTTAGTTTTTGTTTTACCTTCGTCCTTATAGTCGTAATAACGGATTCTTTGGTCAACCAAAAGCGGTGCTTCATAGTCTACGTAGAAGGTCATAGAGAAGGTATTGTCTTGCTTATCAGCCTTATCCTTATCGGCTGCGTAGAAATAAAAATGGAAATCCATTTTATATTTGCCGTTTGCAACCAAACCTAAATCAGCGGGCGTATATTCGAGCAAAACGTTTGCGGGAACTGCGCTTCCGCCGCCTGCATAAGCCTTGCTTACTCTGTAAACGCTGTCCGACTTAATAAGTTCGCCGGTGTAATCGTCGTAAATATCGTAAGTTACGAGTTCGGCGTTTCTCAACAAGCCTGCGTACAAAGCCTTTAAGCCCGTAGTGGTCATATAGTTGTTGGTATTGTTTTCGCCGTAATACTCGTTATAACAAGAAATCGCAGCGTAATCTTCGTTAGTGTAAATTTGGTCGGCGTTTTCGTCCTGCAAATACGTGTAACTGCCCATAGGCACGATGTATTCGTTATTATAATACATTGCGTACGCCTGCGTAGCCCAAACGTTTGCTTGCGGTCTTTCGTTATCGTTAAGCGAAGTATCTTTCTTAAATTCGGCTATTTCGTAACAATCGTAGTCCAAAAGTTCAGCCGCTTCCCAGTCCCCGTAAAAGCCCATATAAGGCAAGTTCAAATCGCATTGACCTTCGGTTTTGGAAATTAACTGTAAAAAGCCTTCGACAAACATACCGTTTTTAAAGTTGCTTTTTATATACGACTTATCTTTATCGGACATAGTAATCTTAACTACGATTTCGAGCGTTTTGCCGTTTTCTACCGTAAACGTACCGTCCGAAGAAACCGTCTTTCCGCCGACGGTCCATTCGGCAGTTTTCATACCGTCCAAATAATACGGTTTTTCGGCAACGGCAAGTCCGCCCCTTGCGACCGTTTCGGTAAAGAAATAGGTGTTTATGCCGAAAGTTAAATCCTTGTCGCCAAAGTTATTGACAAAGAACTTTAAAGTGTATTCCCCTATGCCTTTATCATCTTCGCCGAGTTCTATTTTCGGTCTGCCTTCTTCAACGCCGCCTTTGGTATAAAGATATGCGCCCGTAGTCATTATGTTTTCAAGTACGGCAAGCCCCGAACCTTGTTTTCTAGGCGAATACGGCACGCCCGTTTCGCTGTACACGGTGGTTGCGGTACTCATCATAAGTTGGTTTACGAATTCTTTTATTTGAGTAGAAGTATAATCGGGGTAAAGTTGTTTTGCGTAACTTCTTACAAGCGCCGTAAGCCCTGCAAGGTTAGGCGTTGCCATAGAAGTACCGCTCATTTGAGTATAACCGCCTGCAACGGTAGAAGTTATTTCACCGCCGTGAGAAGTTATATCGGGTTTAAGGTGTAAATCGGGGGTAACGCCCCAAGACGAATAATCGTTCATAAACGGACCGGCTTTATACGACTTGTTAATTTCAAGCGTGCCGACCGAGTAACTGTTTGCGCCGTCCACCAAAGCGGCACCTGCGTCTATCGAAACCGAAATTGCGGGAATCTTGTTAGAATCTTCCAAATTCATTCTAACCGAGCCTGCAACGTTATTGTAAATAATTACTGCGTCAACGAATTCAGCCGCTATCGTAACCTTATCTTTAAACGACGTTTCGCCACGCTTAACTACTGCGATAACCTTTTCGCCACGTTCGTGAATTTTATTTATTTGTCTTTGAATCGAAGTAGTATATTCTATATTACGACCTACGCCCGGAATAACTACATATGAGAACGTTCCGCTTTGATTATCGCCCAAAACTTCTTTGATAAAGTCGTTTTGAACGCCGTTTGCGTCGCTGGATTCTTCAAAGAATATAGCGTCCGTACCATTTGCAATCATATAAGGCGATTTAACGCCGTTGATACTAGCAACCGACATTGCACCGTCAAACGTGGACGGAGAACCTACCGTACCCGAATCGGGATTAGACGTAAGGTTAGTACCGTAAACGCTGCCAGAACCCGAACTATAATCGTTACTAGCGGCACACATCAAACTGATGCCTTGTTCTTGAATTGATTTATATACTTTATTTAAGGATTCGCCTTCCTTATCCCCTTCGATAGTAACGCTTGAAAAGCCTGCGGAAGTACCCAAACTCATATTTATTACGTCAACACCGAGCGTAACGCAATCTTCGAGTGCCGCAATAATATCTTCGGTAGTTGCGCCGCCTATATCGTCGCTTTCCAAATCGTCTGTAAATACTTTACAAATAACAAGTTGTGCATTAGGTGCTGAACCCCTGAACGAAAGCACGTTTCCGTCGGCGTCTTTTGCGATATTTCCGTCTTTATCGGTATAAGAATCCGCTTGACCTGCTATGATACCTGCAACGTGAACGCCGTGTTGAGAATACGACGGATAAACGTCGGTATCCTTGTCCGCATAATCGTATGCGAAAGGAATTTTTGCGCTTATATATAAATCGTCGGCAGTTATATTCTTGCCCTTTGCCGCCGAACTTTTTGTAGCGGTTAATTTACTTAAAACGCTTTCTACGTCCGATTTTTCCATTGCAACTTCGGTCGGTTGCGTTTGGAAGGCTTCGTGCGTATAGTCTAACCCCGTATCCAAAATCGCTACGGTAACGCCCTTTCCGTATTCTTCGTATTTGGAAGTATCGTAAATACCCGTACCGTAAATATTACTGGGGTTTTCTTGCGCAGATACAGATTCGGGAAAAGCGTAAGTTTCCGAAACTTCGGAACCGATAACCATATCTAAGGAACTAACGCTTTTTGCGTCGTTTACGCTCATTTTAACCGCAACGGCGTTTATAACCGTGTTGTAGCAATCGACTAATTCGTAAGAAATCCCTTGTAACTTCAAAGAATCCAAAAATTGTTTTTGTTGTTTTTCGATTTTATTAAGCGCTTTTATACCTGCGTCGGTCGTAATAAAATCGGCAACGCTTTGCCCGTCGTCTATATAATCGATGACGGACGGCTTATCCAGCGTGAATATTATCGTTTGAACCGTACTTTTAGTTACCGAACTGTAATAATCGTCGGCAACTACGCTTGGGCTTAAGTTGTCCATAACTACGGAAGTAACGTCAACCTTTCCCGTAACATCCGTTGCCTTTACGGTATCGTACCTTACTGAATTATCCGCTAAATAATCGGCATCTATAGAATCGTAGGAAGTCAGCCCGAAAGACGCAATCATAAGCGCCGTTAGACATAAACACCCTATTTTCCTAAAATTTAATTTCATAAATACCTCCAAAATTTCATCAAACGCCCCTTTCCTAAAAAAGCAATGCGCACCGTACGAAAAAAAATCGTTTTTTCTCTACTAATTATATTACCAAAACATTTTCGTTTTTAGATACTTCGACAGGCTCGTTACACTCGCCTGCTCAGTATGACAGGGGGACGGCGTTTCACCGTCTGCATTATGACATTGCCACCTGTCATTCTGAGCGTAGCGAAGAATCTACTTGTGTTACTTGTTGCTTTATTGCAACAGCGTTACATTTTAGATACTTCGACAGGCTCGCTATGCTCGCCTGCTCAGTATGACAGGGTGGGGAGCAATATGCTTACCTGCTCAGTATGACTGCGTCAAAACGCAACTTTTTGTCAGCACTTTGTTGAAAAACAAAGTGCAAGACTTTTCAGTTGGTTTTTCCTTTTTCGCTAAAATCTTTTGCTATGCAAAATCTTTTTGCGAATTTTTTTATGATAATGTGTATATATCCTATCATTCTTGAGCCACTCTCTTGTCATTCTGAGCGTAGCGAAGAATCTACTTGTGTTACTTGTTGCTTTATTGCAACAGCATTACATTTTAGATACTTCGACAGGCTCGTTACACTCGCCTGCTCAGTATGACATTGTTTTGAATATTTTATATCCTTGTCATTCTGAGCGTAGCGAAGAATCTACTTGTGTTACTTGTTGCTTTATTGCAACAGCGTTACATTTTAGATACTTCGACAGGCTCGCTATGCTCGCCTGCTCAGTATGACACCCCCCTATTGTCATTCTGAGCGTAGCGAAGAATCTCTTTGCGCTACAATTTCTACTCAGCACGACGGGAGTAAAGTCCCACAAATTTTACGCTTCTGTATTTTCTTCTACGAAAGTAATAGTGTACTTTCCTGCGCCTGCGCCGTAATATATTTCAGCAACTTTACCGTTAAGTTCGCCGCTTGTTATTTTTATGGTAATAATCGTCGAAGCGCTGTTCGCCTTGGTAACTTCATACGTATAATTGCAAATATCGTTTTCCGCATAAGTTATTTTCAAATTACCTATACCGTCAAAATAGTAAGTTGCGGTTTCGGTTGTTATCGTTACGTCGCAAAGATAATCTATCTTCTTCATACAATAATAATTTTCGCCGACTTTATATGCGCCCGCATCGGTTTCTTCACATACGACAAAGAAATATTTTTCCGACCTTGACGCTTTTATTTGAAGTCTTTCGTTAACGAAATAATATTCGTATACGTTAGTAGTGCTGCCGTTTTCGTCCTTCAATATAACCGTTCCGTTGTACGCTTTAGAGTTGCCTAAACCGTCAAAAATTATAGAACCGTTATTCGATGCCGATTTATATTCGCCAAGCCAACCGTCCTCTTTATCCATTTGAATACAAATATCGCTGGTGTAATTATCGTTTTCGTCTGCGATAATCAAAGCAAATTCGTCGCCGACTTCAACAATGTATAAATAAATTGTAGTTTCGCCGTATTCGAAATAAGCGCTATCTTTTTCAACGGTGTATTTAACGGCTTTACCTTTATAAGTACCGTCAGCCTTGCCGTAAGCGTTTACTTTACCGATTGAAAGTTCGCCGTTATACTTATTTATAAGCCATTCGCCCGTAAAGTCGCTTTCTACATACAACCTATTTGTTGTACCGCCGTTTTTGATTGTTTCAACATAAAATCCGCTTTCGGTATCGATAGAAATTCTTGAATATTCATTATTGTCTTCATCGGTTATAAGCACGCCGTACGACGTTCCTTCATAAGTGTAAGACTTAACGCCTATCTTAATTGTACCGCCGTTTTCTAAATTACCCCTGCCGTCAAAAGCATATTTAACGCCGTCTTCGGTCGTCAAAACGATATCATGCCATTCATCGTAATGAGTAAATTCGATATTTGTACCAACTTCTCCGATTAAAAATAAAGAATCGGTATGTCTATTATATTCAAAATAATACTCAAATCCTTGCAAAAAGAACGTTCCATTCATATTTTTATGATTGAAAGTATAAGTAACCGTTGACGTTTTACCGTTTTTCAATGTCACTCTTGCGCTGCCCTTTACGGGATAATAAACGGCTGATTGCGGCAATGCGTACCTGCCTAATCCGTTAAACGTTATATCGGTTATAGTTGAACCGCTTATCCAAGAGCCTTTGAAATCGTCGTACAAACAGAATACGCTGTCTTCGATATAATTACCCGTTTCCAAAGAATAAACGTTACCTTTCAAATAAGCGTTGTCAGCGTCATAAGCCAAATCCGCAAATAACGAATCTTCTATATAAATGTTTAAAGAAACTTTATTTCCGTAAACGCTAGTTTCGTACATAGCGTCGTATTCGTAATTTTCGGTAACTATATTTGCCGTTCCGCAGTTACTAGAGTTCAAACCGTCAAAAGTAATTTCCATACTTTCGCCGTTTTTGCCGTTAAAGAACCACGTTCCTACAAAACTGTTTCCTTTATACAATATTTCGGTATTTTCGCCAAACGTTGCGTTGATAAATCCGTTTTCAAGCACAAACGTATATTTGCTATCAGTCGTTAAAACGCCTTCGGAAATTTTATAAGTGCCGCTTGTTTCGTTACCCTGTGCGTTTTTATAAACGTAACCGCCTTTGCCGTCAAAGGTGTACTTTTCGCCTGCGTTTGCGTTGGTTTCCCAAACGCCTTTGAAGTTATCGTACACAGAAACGTTGCCGTACCATAACTTTGTTACCAAACCATCATTCAAGGCATATTCGCTTTCAAAATCTTTACGGAAGATTTTAATTTTTTCTCCGTTTACCGTAAAAGTGAAATTTTCGCCGTTAGCGTAGCCCGTACCGTCGGTATTGAATACGTATTCGTTATTATTAGCGTCATAATAACTGCCGTAAACAAATCCGCTTGCTTCTTTTACTGCGCACAACTTGTTTTCTTCGAGATAGAACAAATTGTCCCAAATCTTCATCGTGCCGTTATTTACTTGCGCTTTATAGGTATAATAATATGTTTCGGCATAATCTTTAAGGCTGGTTCCGTCATCGTATTGAACGTTATCGTAACCGCCGAGAATCGCAATAGGTAGGTCGAACAAGCAAAGTTCTTTTCCGTTGTAAGTGTAGTTGGATTCGAGTTTGCGTGCGCCGTAACTAAACTTTAATTTTCCGTCGGCGGAAAGTTCCAAATACGCTCCGCTACCTGCCTTTGCCGCTTGAATATAATATTTACCGGATACTTCGCTATAATCGGCAAAACCTGCGTAAATAGTTACGTCTTTAGTCGGAACGAAAGAATACGGAACTTGCTTTGTCAAATCTTCGTCAAAGAAATATCCGTAAGAATAATTTCCGTTATCGGCTTTTACGTATTCCGAAATCAAAAGGTCGTCGGACAAATCGTCGATAAGCATATACCAGTACGACATAGGAATATACGTATTGCTTACGTTTATCGCTTTGTTACTTTGCGCATTTACGGTATTGTTTCCGTAATTTACCGTTATATCGAACGTCTTAGTCGTTTCGTTAAGATTTACAACGGGATACTTGCCCGATTCGAAAACCCAGTCGGCTTCGTCCCAGCCAAGCGTGTTTTTAAAGAAGTTTTCGTTAAATTCGACGTTATCGGATTTTCCGTAACAATTCAATACGATACACTTGTTTGCGCTAATGACGTCGTCGTTAATTCCCGTTTCGTTTATCGCACCTGCAATTTCGCCTGCAAAAGCGTAACCGCCGTTGTTTTTGCCGAATTTAGAATTTGCATACACATACTTGCCGTTTTTATCTATTGCGAAAGAAGAACCTTCAACAAAGCAATCCGAAATAATAGAATTATAATCGGAATACCCCGTTATACCGCCAGCGTAAGACGTTGCGTAAACTTCACTGGTTCCGTCCGAAATACGGCTTGCCGCAGACACGTTCCCCGTCGAATAACAACTTATTATCGAAGTATTGTTTTCAGCCCTGCCGACGATACCGCCCGTATAAATCGCACCTGCGACGTCGCTATCGGAATAACAATTCAAAACTAATGCGGTTGCTCTTTCTTCATACGAAACCATATATCCTGCGATTCCGCCGAAAGCGTACGCATAACCTGCGCTTGCCGATAATTTTACGTCTGAGTGGCAAGAAACTATCGTTGCGTAATATATTATCGAATTTTCATCGAATGCGGATTGATGCACACCTGCGATTCCGCCCGCATAACTGAAATATCCGTCGTGCGCTACAACCGAAATAGTGCCGTTTTCTACGTTGCAAGCAGTTATGTTTGCACCTATGCTTGCGCCAACCACACCGCCCACGATAGCCATAGACTCAGTGCTGGATGCGTTAACGTCGATAGAAAAATCTTTTAAATTCAAGTTATATATTTCAGGAGATTTACCCGAAACCGCAACGGCATAACCGAATAAACCTACGTACGGTAAGAAAATAGTGTCGTACGTGCTTTGGTCTATTATCGTATCTTTAATATAGTAATTTGAAATAGTATGTCCGTTGCCGTTAAAAGTTCCTGCAAAATATGCGTAATCGGACGACATATCGCCTATAACGAAAAGTTGTTCGCCCTGCATATCTATATCGTTTACAAGTTCGTAATAAGCGGTGTTGAAACCGTAATAAGCGTAGTCTTCACTGTTTATAAGTTGCGATAATTGATATAAATCTATGGGTTCGGATATTTTAAACGGGTTTTCATAAGTACCTTCCCCACCGTTATCCCTTTCGGTAAAGTTTTCAACCAGCGTTAAATTTTCAACGCTTATCGTCATATCGCTTGTTACTGCAACTTTGTATTTACCGTTTTCGTCCGCTTCCACCACTTGGGTATTCGCCATAACATCGTACCCGCTTTGTACGTAATACGGGCTTAACTTAAGAGTAAACTCTATTTCTTCGCCTGCTTTTAATTTAGTGGTATCCTCTATTTCGCAGTCGAAATCAAGCCAGCCGACGCCTTCATCAAAAACGACTTTGTAATACCTTTGCTTGTACACGCCGTCAATCTTAACTTCGGTATCTTTAGTCATTTTAAATGAATATTCGCCGTTTTCGTCGGATTTTAATTCTTTTCCGTTGACTTTTACTTTAGGTTCGCCTATAACGTCTTCATCGATATCTAACGAAAACTTTACGGTATAACCTTCACGAACTATTGCACCCGACTTAATTTCACAATCGTAAGTTATGCCTGCAACGTCTTCAAAAGTTATGTCGTAATATTTACCTTCGTAATAATTGCCTTCGAATTCCCTGCCTTCTTCGCAAGCGGCAAACATTCCCACGCATACGATACACGAAACCGTTAATAAAGCAAGTAAAAATTTTTTCATTCCTATCTCCTAGAATATTTATCTAAACATACGGCGTTTTGTGTAAAACACAAAACGCAAAAAGCGCTTTTTGCACCGATTATAATTAGTATGCTGCACCTATATAATATTAACCGCAAAAGCCTGCCAAGTGCGCCAAAAGTACGTAACAAAAAACTGCCCTGTACCCCCTACACAGCATAATAATCTATTTTAAGTATAATCATTCCAAAATATTATATCACAAGTAAAGATATATTTCAACTATTAAACCGACAAATTTTTCAAAAAACTTGCGTTTTTTTCGTATAATTTTTATACGGAATGTATTTTTTTATATTTATGCAAAAAAATACTCACTTTTATGCATTTTTGATTTTTCCAACCTACCCGCCCCCCTTTCTAAGATTTCCCGACTTTGCAAATTGCCCTATCTTGTCATTCTGAGTTTGCGACTGCAAACGAAGAATCTATTTTTTATTGTCATTCTTAAACTTTCTTATCCTGTCATTCTGAACACAGTGAAGAATCTACTTTTTAGATACTTCGACAGGCTCACTACGCTCGCCTGCTCAGTATGACAGGGTGTTGTGTCATTCTGAAGTTTGCGAAACGAACGAAGAATCTACCGTCCACTGTCATTCTTAAGCGTTCCTATCCTGTCATTCTGAACGCAGTGAAGAATCTACTTTTTAGATACCTCGACAGGCTCGCTACACTCGCCTGCTCAGTATGACTGCGTCGAAACACAACTTTTCGTCAGCACTTCGTTAAAAACAAAGTGCAAGACTTTTTAGTTGGTTTCTCCTTTTTCACTAAAATCTTTTGCTTAAGCAAAATCTTTTAGCGAATTTTTTTATAATAATTTCTCTTTCCTGTCATTCTGAGCGTAGCGAAGAATCTCCCCCCTGTCATTCTGAGTTCGCCGCTGCAAACAAAGAATCTACCTTCCACTGTCATTCTTAAGCGTTCCTATCCTGTCATTCTGAACGCAGTGAAGAATC
>CAZMOQ010000022.1:0-13189 GCA_964568155.1 uncultured Clostridia bacterium
AGCCTGTCGAAGTATCTAAGAAGTAAATGTAATAGTAATGCAATTACGAATAAGGGACACAAATAGATTCTTCGTAAGCCCGTCAAAGTGGGGCGGGCTCAGAATGACAGGGAATAAAAATATTTTAAAATTGTGGCGCAAAAATATTTGCAAATACTTCGTGCTTGCATATTTTTGCTTGCATTATTAACTATACTATAATTTTAAAATAAAGTCAATACTATAGGTAAAAAAATAAAGTCAAAAGTTTTTATGCGTATCGATTCTTTAACGTTAAAAAATTTCCGCAATTATTCGGAAGAAGAATTTACCTTCGACGACGGAATAAATATTCTTACGGGTGCAAACGCTCAGGGCAAAACAAACGCCGCCGAAGCGGTTTTTTTGTTGTGCACGGGATATTCGCCGAGAGCGACCAAAGATAAACAACTTGTAAAAACCGATGAAGAAAGTTCGGTTATATCTTGTTCGGCAAAAACTAATTACGGAAATATAAGTATTGAAATGGCTATTTCCCGTACCGCAAACAAATCGGTAAAAATAAACGGCACGCCGATTGCCCGTATAGGCGAACTTTTGGGCAACGTAAACAGCGTATTTTTTAATCCGGGAGAATTAAAACTCGTTCAGGAAGCCCCCGAAGACAGAAGAAGATTTTTAAATATATCCCTATCCCAAATGCACAGGTCGTATTTTTATGCGCTTAACCGCTATAATAAAATTTTGTTCCAAAGGAATAATTTGCTTAAAGAGCGGGATAGATATATGGTCTTGGATACCCTGCCGATATGGGATAAGGAACTTACCAAATACGCCGCAAAAATAGTGTTGTTGCGCAACGAATTTTTAAAGGTTTTAGGTCCTTATGCCGAACAGGCGCACGCCGACCTTTCGGGCGGAAAGGAAAAGTTGACTGTAAACACCGAAAGCGGTTGGTACGGCACGGAAGAAGAAATCACTTACGCAATCGGCGAAGATTTGAAATCTTCTTACGAAAAAGATATGCGTTTAGGGTATACTAACGTAGGTCCGCACAGGGACGATATGAAAATAAGCCTTAACGACACCGACGTAAGAATTTACGGTTCGCAAGGGCAGCAAAGGACGGTTGCGCTGTCTATAAAACTTGCCGAAGCGGAAATATTCAAATCCCGTACGGGGGAATATCCCGTGCTTATATTAGACGACGTTCTTTCCGAACTTGATAAGCCCCGTCAGCGCAGGCTAATGGCAAGGCTTTGCGATATGCAAACCATTTTAACCTGCACCAACGTGGACAGAACGGTTATAAAAGATAAAAATTTTAAAAAAATTACTATTTCTTGCGGAAAAATTAAAAAATAAAGTTGACAAAACCGTATAAATAGTTGTATCATACTGTTTAGAAAGTTTTTTTACTCGGTTTTGCGAGTGGAAAAGGGAAACGTTATGAAGTCAATAGTTAAAAACTACGCATATTACTTTTACTTTACGTACTTTTTTAAGAAGTAGGTAATATTTTGCTGTGGTTTTTTTATTTTATAATTTGGTAAAATACGAAGGTTTCACGGCAGTGAAGCCTTTTTTAATTTTAATAATCCGTTAGTAGAAGGAGAAAATATTTATGATTATCGTACCTAAGAAAGATTACGACAAAAAACAACTTGACAATTTACTCGACTGGCTTAAAGACAAGGGCTTGGAAGTTCACATAAGCAAAGGCTCGGACATGACTATTATAGGGCTTATCGGCGATACTTCTAAAATCGATATAGATTTAATCCGTTCGCTCGATATGGTCGAGGACGTAAAAAGAATACAAGAACCTTATAAAAACGCAAACAGGAAGTTCCACCCCGACGATACCGTCGTAGATATCAACGGCGTAAAAATAGGCGGCGGCAATTTCCAACTTATAGCGGGTCCGTGTTCGGTAGAATCCGAAGAACAAATAATAGAAGTAGCAAAGGCGGTTAAGGCTGCAGGCGCAACCATATTAAGGGGCGGCGCATTTAAGCCGAGAACTTCGCCTTACGCATTCCAAGGTATGCGGGGCGAAGGCATAAAACTTCTTTTGGAAGCGAAAAAAGAAACGGGCTTACCCGTAGTTACCGAAATTATGGATATTTCGCAGTTGCATTATTTTGACGATATCGATATTTTGCAAGTAGGCGCAAGAAATATGCAAAACTTCGAACTCCTTAAAGAATTAGGCAAAACCAAAAAGCCGATATTGCTTAAAAGGGGAATGGCAAACACTTTGCAAGAACTTATTATGAGTGCGGAATACATTATGGCAGGCGGTAACGGCAACGTTATGTTGTGCGAAAGGGGTATAAGGACTTTTGAAACGTCTACGAGAAACACTTTGGATTTGTGTTCTATCCCCGTACTTCAATCGCTTACGCATTTACCCGTAGTAATAGACCCCAGCCACGCAACGGGGTACGCAAAATACGTAAAGCCTATGTCGTTTGCCGCAACCGCAGCAGGTGCGGACGCACTTATAATAGAAGTGCATAACAATCCGTCAAAAGCGCTTTGCGACGGTCAACAATCGCTTACGCCCGAAGCGTTTAAGGACGTTGCCGACGGCGTAAGAAACATTCGCCCCTTCGCTTACAGGAGATAGATTATGAGAAAAATGACGATAGGCGTCGTCGGATTAGGGCTAATAGGCGGTTCGATTGCAAAGGCGCTTAAAAAGAACACTCCGCACACCGTTTTGGGGTACGATACCGACGAATCGGTAATGAAAAAGGCGTTGCTTGTCGGCGCTTGCGACGGCGTGTTGAACGACGTTTCCTTATTAGATATTTTAATAGTTGCGTTGTATCCGTCGGCTACGGTGGAATATATAAAAAGCGTTGCCGCAAAACTTAAACCTACGGCTACGGTTATCGACGCCGACGGGGTAAAGGGATACGTTTGCAAAGAACTTTTCCCTTTGGCAAAGGAATACGGCTTTACTTTTATAGGCGGTCACCCTATGGCAGGTATGGAATTTTCGGGGTTCGATTATTCTAAAGAAGCCTTGTTTAATAACGCTTCTATGATACTGGTACCCGATACGAACGTAAAAATAACCGTATTAGAAGAAATAAAGGAGTTGTTTTTATCGTTAGGCTTTACACGCATACAAATATCTACTGCGGATGAACACGATAAAATGATAGCGCTTACCAGCCAACTTGCGCATATACTTTCAAGCGCATACGTAAAAAGCCCTTCCGCAATAAATCATAAAGGATTTTCGGCAGGCAGTTTTCAGGATATGACAAGGGTTGCAAGGCTCAACGAAAAAATGTGGACTGAATTATTCTTTGAAAATAAAGAAAATTTGCTTATCGAAATAGACGGGCTTATAGAAAGACTAAAAGAATATAAAACCGCACTTTATCAAGACGATACGGAAACTATGTTTATGCTGCTTAAAGAAGGCAGGGAAAGAAAAGCGTTAGTGGACAAGAAATATGAAAACACTTAAAGTAAAAACTTCAACCGAATACGAAATAATTATCGGCGAAAACCTTTTAAGCAAAACGGGAGAATACGTAAGAAGCGTTTGCTTAGGCAAAAACACGCTTATAATTTCCGACGATATCGTGTACGGTTTATACGGCGAAAAGGTAAAAAGTTCGCTTGAAAGCGTAGGTTATAACGTAAAAACTTTTGTTTTCGAAAACGGCGAACGCAATAAAAATATGCAAACGGTTTTGCAAATAATATCCCGTCTTGCCGACGAAAATTTTACGAGAACGGATTTTATAATAGCGCTCGGCGGCGGAGTTGTTGGGGATATCGCAGGTTTTGCTGCCGCAATTTATCTTAGGGGAATATCTTTCGTTCAAATTCCGACCACCTTGCTTGCGGCGGTCGATTCTTCGGTCGGCGGCAAAACGGGCGTAGATATTCCGCAAGGTAAAAATTTGGTCGGCGCATTTCATCAACCTATGCTAGTGTTGTGCGATACTGCGGTTATAGCGAATTTGCCTGACGAAATTTACTCGGACGGTATGTCGGAAGTAATAAAGTACGGCGTTATTTGCGATAAATATATATTCGATAAAATAAGTTCGGGTAATTACGATTTGGAAGATATAATTTACCGTTGCGTAGACGCAAAAAGAAAAATCGTTGAAAACGACGAGTTCGACAACGGCGAAAGGCAACTGCTTAATTTAGGGCATACCTTCGGTCACGCCGTCGAAAAATTAAGCGGTTTTACGGTAAGTCACGGCAAAGGCGTTGCGATAGGTATGGTTTTGGCGGCTAAGTTTGCATTTAAAGTAGGCGTTTCGAAAGAAGATTTAACGCCCGAAATAATAAATATATTAAAGTCAGTAAACTTACCCGTTAGTTGTAATTACGCCGTAAAAGATATGTTGAGCGTTACGGCTTTGGATAAAAAACGCAGGGGAAATAATATCAACCTTATTTTACCCGAGAGTATAGGTAGGGCGGTTATAGTAAAATATACGCTTAGCGAGTTCGGAGAAATTTTTAAACAGTTATGAAAGTAATAGTTCATCCTTGCCGTCTTAACGGAGAAATCGACGCAGTTTCGTCAAAATCTATGGCACACCGTTTGTTTATATGTTCTGCGCTTGCCGACGATAAGACGCAAATAATTTTATCTAAAACGAATAAGGATATCGAAGCCACCGAAAATTGCATAAGGGCACTCGGCGGAGAAATTATAAAAAAACGCAAGGTCTACACCGTAACGCCTATTTCGGACAAACCCAAAAAATCAAGGATATACGATTGCGGCGAAAGCGGTTCTACTTTAAGGTTTTTATTTCCCGTGATTTGTGCGCTGGGTATCGGCGGAACTTTTATAGGTGAAGGCAGGTTGCCGCAAAGACCTATTAAGGAACTTACCGATATAGTAAAGGGCTGCTTGGTTTCGGGCGAAAGTTTGCCTATCGCAGTCGAAGGAAAAATGCAAAGCGGCGATTTTTATATCGCAGGCAACGTAAGTTCGCAATATATTTCGGGGCTGCTTTTCGCTTTGCCGCTTTTAGACGGGGACAGCAAAATAATACTTACTTCGCCTTTGGAAAGTTATTCTTATGTAAAAATGACGGTTTCCGCATTACAACTTTTCGGTATAACCGTCGAACGCACCGAATACGGCTTTTTCGTAAAAGGAAATCAAAAATATATAAGCCCTAAAGAAGTTACAGTCGAAGGCGACTGGTCTAGCGCAGCGTTTTTTATAACGGCTACCGCCATAGGGCATAACGTAAAAGTAAATAATTTGAATGAAGATTCTTCGCAAGGGGATAAGGCAGTCGTAGCGGAACTTGAAAAAATAATGAAGGGCTGCGGAATTGTGGACGCCACAGATATCCCCGATTTAGTTCCCGTTTTATCGGTTGCGGCGTGTTACGCAAACGGGCGTACGGTAATAAAAAATGCGGCAAGGTTAAGGCTTAAAGAGTCCGACAGGTTAGCCGCCGTAAGGGAAGTTTTGTCAAAACTCGGCGCAAAAATAGTTGAAACCGCCGACGGGCTTATTATAGACGGCAACGGCAAGTTGCAGGGCGGCGAAGTCGACGGATTTAACGACCATAGAATAGTTATGAGTGCGGTTATTGCGGCTTCTATGGCTAGCGGAGATACCGTTATAGAAGGCGCCGAAGCGGTCAATAAATCTTATCCGTCGTTTTTTGAAGATTTTAAGAAATTAGGAGGAAAATTCGATGTCGTTTGAGTATTGCAATAATTTAAAATTTACTATTTTCGGACAGTCTCATTCGCCTGCGATAGGCGGCGTTTTGGACGGTTTGCCCTGCGGTTACGTTATCGACCAAACCGCATTGCAAGAATTTTGCGACAGGCGCAGGGCAATAGACGAACTTTCTACCGCTCGTCGGGAAAGGGACGAAGTAAATTTTTTATCGGGCTTTTTTAACGGTAAAACTTGCGGTTCGCCGATAGCGTTCGCTATAGCGAACGGGGACGTTCGTTCTCAGGATTACGAAAAATTAGTTCAAACCCCGAGACCGTCGCACGCAGATTATACTGCAAGCGTGAAATATTCGGGCTTTGCCGATTATCGTGGCGGCGGGCATTTTTCGGGTAGATTAACCGCTCCGCTTACCGTTATCGGCGGCATAGCAAAGCAAATTTTAAGCGAATTCGGCGTAAAAATCGGTGCGCATTTATACAGCGTAAAAAATCAAAAGGATAAGCCTTTCGATTTATCTAACCCCGAAATAAAAGAATTCAAGTTCGGCGAGTTTCCAACCCTTGACGAAACCGCCGCAAAAGAAATGCAAAAAATAATTCTTTCGGCAAAAAACGACGGGGACAGCGTCGGCGGAATTATAGAGTGCGCCGTCACGGGAATTTCGGTAGGCTTAGGCTCGCCTAACTTCGACGGTATGGAAAATATTATATCCCGTCTTGTGTTCGCAGTGCCTGCGGTAAAGGGAATAGAATTCGGCAACGGATTTTTTGCGGCTACGCTTTTCGGCTCGGAAAATAACGACGTGTTCGTTAAAAACGACGGAAAAGTAATTACCGCCACTAACAATTCGGGTGGGATAAACGGCGGTATAACCAACGGTATGCCGATAGTTTTCAGGGTTGCGATGAAGCCCACCCCGTCGATAAATAAAGAGCAGGCTACGCTTAACGTAACAACGGGAGAAGTTCAAAATTTGGTAGTCGGCGGCAGGCACGACCCGTGCGTTGCCGTAAGGGCTGTACCCGTTATAGAAAGCATTGCCGCCATTGCGGTTTTGGATATGATTATAGAAAGCAAAAAGGACGAATTAAATAAAAGGTGAACGATATGGATATTAAGGACGTAAGAAACGAAATAGATAAAATCGACGACGAAATAGCAAAACTTTTCACTCAAAGAATGGATAGCGTAAAAAAGGTTATCGAAATTAAAAAACAAAACGGCTTGCCCGTTTTTAATTCCGCAAGGGAAAGGGAAATTTTAAGCCGCATTGCAGACCAAGTGCCTGAAAATTACGAGGTTTATTCAAAGGTATTGTTTTCAACGCTGTTCGAACTTTCCCGTTCGTATCAAAACGGGTTGACTAGCGAAAGCGGTTTGGAAAAACGCATAAAAAACGCTTTGAAAACTGCGGACGACGAATTTCCGCAAAAGGCTACGGTTGCTTGTCAGGGCGTTGACGGGGCGTATTCCGAACTTGCCGCAGGCAAGTTGTTCGCATTGCCGAACATATTGTTTTTCAGACATTTCGAAGGCGTTTTTCAAGCGGTTGAAAAGGGGCTTTGCAAATACGGCGTTTTGCCTATCGAAAACAGTTCGTACGGTTCGGTTAACGAAGTCTACGATTTAATGAAAAATCATAATTTCAGCATAGTACGCACCATAAAAATGCACGTAAGCCACGTTTTGCTTGCTAAAGACG
Source organism: uncultured Clostridia bacterium (assembly GCA_964568155.1). Classification (GTDB taxonomy): domain Bacteria; phylum Bacillota; class Clostridia; order Christensenellales; family Borkfalkiaceae; genus UMGS775. Next base: position 7,380 of record CAZMOQ010000022.1, read on the forward strand.
GCGCAACTTTGGCGGATATAAAGGAAGTTTATTCTCACGAACAAGCCATCGGGCAGTGCGGAGAGTTTTTCAAAAATCACCCCGAAATTAAAATAAAAGTGTGTGAAAACACCGCCATCGCTGCGGAAACAGTAGCAAAATCGGCGGATAAGTCCGTCGCTGCGATATCTTCCGCAAACTGTGCCGAACTTTACGGGCTTAAAGTAATTAAAACGGGGATTCAAAACAGCGAAAACAATTATACCCGTTTCATTTGCATATCCAAAGAACCCGAAATTTACGCAGGCGCAAACAAAATAAGCGTAATGCTTTCCCTGCCGCATAAACCGGGTTCGCTTTACACGGTTATGAGTAAGTTCAATTCTCTCGGTATCAATTTAAGCAAACTTGAAAGCCGACCTATATCTGGCAGCGATTTCGAGTTTATGTTTTACTTTGATATAGACGCATCGGTTCGCAACGAAAAAGTGTTGAAACTTTTATCCGAACTAGACGCCGAAGCCGAACAATTCGTATTTTTAGGAGCATATTCGGAAATATAATGGAGTACGGTCTTATAGGCGAAAAATTAGGACATAGTTATTCGGTAAAAATACATAAGCAGTTCGGCTCTTATTCGTACGAACTTAAAAGTTTACCTAAAGAAGATTTGCCTAAGTTTTTTATCGATAAAAATTTTAAAGGTATAAACGTAACCATTCCGTATAAGCAGGAAGTTTTTAAGTATTTGGACGAAGTTTCTTCTAAAGCCGCCGAAATCGGCGCAGTGAACACCGTTTTAAATAAAAACGGCAGGCTTATCGGGGATAATACCGATTATTACGGCGTTAAAGCCTTAGCAAAATTTGCGGACATCGATTTTAACGACGCAAACGTGTTGGTTTTAGGCGGCGGAGGAACGAACAAAACCGTAACTGCGGTTTGCAAAGATTGCGGCGCAAAGTCGGTTACGACAGTTTCACGCAGCGGAAAAATAAATTACGATAACGTTTACGAACTTACCGATACGAATATTATTTTTAATACCACGCCCGTAGGAATGTTTCCTAACATAGACGGCAAACCTGTAGATTTAAGTAAGTTTCCTAACCTTAAAGGCGTTTTGGACGCAATTTACAATCCGCTTAAAACAAAACTTATTTTACAAGCGGAAAAATTAGGAATAAAAAGTTCGGACGGACTTATGATGCTTGTGGCGCAAGGCGCAAAAGCAAGCGAAATTTTTACGGAAAAAACAGTTAAAAACGTAACGGCGGCGTACGAAAACGTAAAGCGGAACGTTACGGATATAGTTCTCGTAGGTATGCCCGGTTCGGGCAAAAGCGTTATAGGCAAAACGCTTGCTAAGGAACTTGAAAGAGAGTTTATAGATATCGATTCGGAAATAGAAAAAGCCGCAAACAAAAGCATACCCGAAATATTTTCGATTTACGGCGAAGAATATTTCAGGAATTTGGAAACCGAAGTTTTAAAAAAGTCGTGTTTGGGCGGTAAAGTTATAGCGACGGGCGGCGGAATAATAAAACGCAGCGTAAACAGGGAATTGTTAAAACAAAACGGCAAAGTTTATTATATAAAAAGACCGCTTAATTTACTCGCTACGAAGGGCAGACCGCTTTCTACCGAAAACGGCGTTGAAAAACTGTTTGAAGAACGGAAAAATTTATACGAAGCCGTTGCCGACATGCAGGTGGAAAACGACGAAATAGATATTGCCGTAAAAAAGATAAAGGAAGATTTTTTGAAATGAAGATACTCGTTATAAACGGACCTAACTTAAATATGTTGGGAATAAGAGAAAAGGAACTTTACGGAGAAAGTTCGTATAAGTCTTTGGTAAAATCAATAAAAGGCTGGGCGAAAGAACTCGGCGTAAAGGTAAAATGTTTTCAAAGCAATTCCGAAGGTGAAATCGTAACCGAAATTCAAAAAGCGTATTCGTCTTTTGACGGAATAATTATAAACGCAGGCGCTTACACTCATACAAGCGTCGCTATTTTGGACGCATTGAAGTCTGTTTTCTTGCCTACCGTGGAAGTGCATATAACCGATATAAACAACAGGGAAGAATTCAGGAAACTTTCGTACGTTTCGCTGTATGCCGAAAAAACGATATGCGGAAAAGGTTTTTTGGGTTATAAAGAAGCACTTGAATATATAATTTGCAGGTAAAATATTGACAAAACATATAAATAAATGGTAGAATACGCATATAAAAACCATTAGGGGCGGTATGATATATGAAAACTATTAAAAAAGACGAATTAACGGTAAAAATTTTTGAAAACAGGCAAATAATGGGCGAATTCGCAGCGCAAGATATCAAAAATTGCATTGCTTGTTTGCTGTCTAAAAAGAAAGAAATAAATATGATATTCGCAGCGGCACCCAGCCAAAACGACGTTTTAAAATCTTTGGCGGAAGATAAGTCTATCGAATGGAACCGCATAAACGCTTATCATATGGACGAGTATATCGGTTTGGATAAAAACGCTCCGCAAGGGTTCGGCAATTTCTTAAAAGAACATATATTCGGGCTGGTTCCGTTTAAAAGCGTAAATTATATAGACACCACCGCCGAACCTGAAAAAGAAGCCGAAAGGTATGGCGAGTTGTTAAAGAAAAACCCCACCGACATAGTTATTTTGGGTATAGGCGAAAACGGTCATATTGCGTTTAACGACCCGCCTGTTGCTGATTTTAACGATAAAAAGGTAGTTAAGTCGGTCAAACTTGACCAAGTTTGCAGGCAACAACAAGTAAACGACGGGTGTTTTAAATCTATAAACGAAGTGCCTACCCACGCACTTACTTTAACTATTCCGACGCTTATATCCGCTACTCATTTGTTTTGTATCGTTCCCGCTCAAACGAAAGCGAAAGCCGTTTACGAAACTTTAAACGGAACGGTGGACGAGCATTGCCCTGCAAGTATTTTAAGAACGCAAAAAAATGCGGTTTTGTATCTTGACGATAAAAGTTCCGCATTGTTATGATTTTACGGTAATTTTAGAGTAAGAAGTAAAGTTTATGATATCGATTAAAAGCGAAAAAATAATAACTCCGAGCGGTTTATTCGACGGTTACGTGCTTATAAAAGACGGTAAAATATTTGACCTGTCTAAAACTTTTGTTTCGTGCGACATAAATTATGATTTTTCAGGTAAATACCTATCTAGCGGATTTATCGATATACATACGCACGGCGCAGGCGGATATCCTTTTATAAACAATTCTGTGTCGGACGTAATCAACGGGGCGAATTATCATTTAGCGCACGGCACGACTACAATTCTTCCTACGATTTCGGCAGGCACTTTTTCTACTATGAAAGCCGCCGTGAAAAATATTTCTAACGCAAAAAAATCAAGCGAGTTAAAGCCGAATATTTTAGGCGCTCATCTAGAAGGTCCTTATCTTTCGGCGGCACAGTGCGGTGCGCAATGCCCGTCTTTTATAACTAAACCGATAGAAAACGATTACAAATCGTTAATAGAAGAATTTAACGGGGACGTGGCAAGGTGGACTTATGCCCCCGAGAACGATGAAAACGGTAAATTTTGCAGGTTTTTAACCGATAACAAAATAATCGCTTCCGCAGGTCATACAAACGCAACCTTAAAAGATATGAAGACGGCGGTGGAAAATGGTTGTAATTTGATAACTCATCTTTATTCGTGTACGTCAACGGTAACTCGCAATCATGGTTTTAGGTCGTTGGGCGTCGTCGAATGTGCTTTCCTTTTTGACGAGTTGTTCGTTGAAATAATAGCCGATGGTAAGCATTTACCGCCCGAACTTATAAATATGATAGTAAAAATAAAAGGAACAAACAAAGTTGCGCTTATAACGGACAGTTTGGAAATAGCGGGTACGGATATCGTTTCGGGAATAATGAGCGGTACCGAATTTATCGTTGAGGACGGCGTTTGTAAGTTGAAAGACCGTTCCGCTTTCGCAGGCAGCGTCGCAACTGCCGATAGGCTTGTTCGTGTTATGATAAACGATTGCGGATACGATATTTTAACCGCCGTAAAAATGTTGACCGAAGTTCCTGCGAAAATATTGAATTTAAATAAAGGAAAAATAAAACGGGGATACGACGCCGATATTATCGTGTTCGATAATGATATAAATATTTCAAACGTATTCGTAAACGGATTTGAAGTTAAAAGTTTGTAAAAAATAAAAACGCTTTTTTAAGGTTGACCTAAAGAAGCGTTTTTCGTTTTTTAATTGTTTCAAGAGAAATCAAATCGGGCGAAAAACTGCCCGATACATACGCTAGTATTGACAAAATTCAAAATGTTATTGTCAATAATCTATATACGTTTCCTATTTTTAACTTTTTCTAACTTTTTATTTTTTCTTTTTCTTTTTTCCGATACCAAAAATATCGAACAAAAATTCCATATCAAAAATAAACGCTATAAAGCCAAATATACAAGTAAAAACAAGAACTAACCCAAATAAAAACCCGTTTATTATTGCTTTTATATTTTCTTTTGTGAAAATTTTTGTGGGCTTATGGTCAACGCTTTTTTCGGGGGGGGGGTATTTTGTTCGCCGGTTTTTGTTTCCGTTGTGTTTTCTACGTTACTTTTCATTTCTTAAAAATCCCTCAGTTTCTTTAAATAAATTTTAACATAACTCTTTAACAAAGTCAAGAGAATTTATTAAAACGACTTTTTAAGCACATTTTTTCAGTCGTTTTTAAAATTTAACTATTTCAACGCCCGATTCTTTAAATAATTCCAACGCAAAATCGTCGGGGTAACCGTGTTTGTAAATTACTTTTTTTACGCCTGAATTTATTATCATTCTTGCGCATATTACGCAGGGTTGATGCGTACAGTATAACGTTGCGCCTTCAACGCTTACGCCGAGTTTTGCCGCCTGTATAATTGCGTTTTGTTCGGCGTGAACGGCATAGCAAACTTCTTGCATAGTGCCGCTGGGTATATTTTTTTGTCTACGCAAGCAATAACCCCGTTCGGCGCAACTTTTAACGCCTGCGGGCGCTCCGTTATAACCCGTCGTAAGTATGCGTTTGTCTTTTACGATGACTGCGCCTACGTGCCTGTTTTCTTGATAACAACTTGACCAGTTAGCAACAGTTTCCGCCAGTTGCATAAACCTTTCGTCCCATTTATCCATTTTCTACCTTCGCTTTCTTGTTTTTTAAATATTTTACCATATATTTTTATTATTGACAAGGACTATTAACAAATACGTTCAAAAAAACTTTAAATTTTCCAAAATATTCCCATTATTTTGTTTGACAAATAAGTTTTATTGTATATAATATAAAATGTTAGCACTTAGAGGTTGAGAGTGCTAAAAACTCAAAAGTATGGAGGATGATAAAATGAAAATCAAACCGTTATTTGATAAGGTGGTTGTCGAAGCAACCGAAATCGAAGAAAAAACGAAAAGCGGATTTTATTTACCGACAGCCGCTCAGGAAAAACAACAAACCGCAAGGGTTGTTGCAGTGGGCCCCGGCGGAGTTATCGACGGTAAAGAAATTACTATGCAGGTTAAAGAAGGCGACGTCGTACTTTATTCTAAGTACGCAGGCAGCGAATTTAAAGTGGATGGAAAGGAATTTACCATTATCCGTCAAAGCGACATTCTCGCAATAGTTGAATAAGGAGTGATTTATTATGGCTAAACAATTAAAACACGGCGAAGAAGCAAGAAAAGCATTACAAAACGGCGTTAATATTTTGGCAGACACCGTTAAAATTACGTTGGGACCTAAGGGTAGAAACGTAGTTCTCGATAAAAAATACGGCGCACCGCTTATT
>CAZMOQ010000023.1:0-13034 GCA_964568155.1 uncultured Clostridia bacterium
TTATATTGTATCACAAAATAAAGAAAAACACCATTCATATGTTGCGAATGGTGTTGCATATATTGCTCTTTTTTTAAAAATTCTATTAATTTTGCAAAGAACCTAAAAATTCGTTAAGATAATCTTTAGGATTTACGTTTCCGAAAATAATGCCGACGATATCAAAACTACTAATAAACGTAGCAAGCGACGATGCGCTTAACCATTCCGTAAGTTGCGGTATCGGCAGTAAATTCGCTATCAAAACTAAAACGTAACAAGTAATGAAACCCTTTATTGCGCCGAGAACCAGCCCTAAAAGTCTATCAATCATTCCAAGCATAGCAAGTTTAACTACTTTATTCAATATGCTGCCTACGATTGCGAAAAGAATTTTCAAAAGCACGTAACAAATTATAAAACCGAGCGCAACGCTTAGATAATAAGCGCACATGGGTGCGATTGCGTCGCCTACGGTCGTATCCATCGAAACGCCCTTATCCACTAGACCCACTAAAAGATTAAGTAAAAAAGCAGGGCCGCTAGCCGTTTCCATACCGCCGTTTTTTAACTCGCCAAGCGTTAAATTAAGCGTTTCTTCACCGAAAATACCCGATAAGGAACTTTTTAACAAATTACTTAGCGCATTTATAAGATTAAACTTATCGTTTAAAAATTCGGCACATTTAGAACACAAAACGATTGCCAAAACAAGGCTTACCAAGCCGCCCAAAAATTTCACGAACATTTTTGAAAAGCCTTTGATAAACCCCGACAACAACGAAATGCCGAAAATTATCAAAATTACGATATCCACGGCGTTCAAAGCGCTTGCCGCAAGTAAATTATTTATCATAAGTATAACCTCCGATTAAGTACATAATATCACTTTTTTAAAAAAATTTCAAGGATTTACACAGTTTAAATTTATTTTATTTGGGCATAATCAATTCGAAAGGCGGTGAACTATGAATAATTATACCTTTAACGTGTTTAACAAATACTCTAAAACGGGAATATTTCAGGCTTTAACGGAATTTAACCCCGACGAAAATACGCCTATAATAGTATGTATAGGCAGCGACCTTGTTTTAGGTGACAGTTTAGGTCCCCTGGTGGGAACTTTTTTGCGACAAAAAAACGTAGGCGCATACGTTTACGGAACGCTTAACCAGCCCATAACGGCAAAAGAAGTTGAATATGCAACCAAATATTTGAAAATATTGCATCCGAACTCTATGGTAATAGCAATCGACGCCGCCGTAGGGCAAACCGACGACGTGGGACTTATCAAAATAGCCGATAGAGGCATTAAACCGGGACTTGGCGTCAATAAAAATTTAGGCGTTATAGGCGACGTGGGAATAATAGGGGTAGTTGCATCAAAATCGATAAAAAATTACAATCTTTTTAATCTTACAAGATTAAACTTAATTTACCGAATGGCTGACAGCATATCGTGCGCCGTAGCCGATTACGTTGCATATTACGAAAAGCAAAAAGAAACCAAGCGAATAGGATAACCATTGTCATTCTGAGCGTAGCGAAGAATCTATTCTCTCACTTGTCATTCTGAGTTCGCTTTTGCGAACGAAGAATCTAATAACTTCACGGAAAGATTTTGCAAAGCAAAAGATTTACGTGAAAAAGGAGAAACCGCCATTTATGCCTTACAATTTGCCTATTTAGGCAAATTGTTGGTTTATCGGCGTGTTTTGACGCCGTCATTCTGAAGTCCGTCGATTTTGCGACGGACGAAGAATCTCTTTGAGTCACTTGCCGGCTATTGCGCCACTGTAACACTTGCTTTTTAGATACTTCGACAGGCTTTAACAAGCCTGCTCAGTATGACAGGACATGATGTCATTCTGAAGTTTGCGGAGCAAACGAAGAATCTCTTTGCAACGTTTGACGACTATTGCGCCACTGTAACACTTGCTTTTTAGATACTTCGACAGGTTCGCTCCGCTCACCTGCTCGGTATGACAGGTTGGTATTTTAGATTCTTAGCAAACTCGTCTCAATATGATACGGCTTAAAACATTTTTCCCCTGTAACATGGTTTAAATTTTTGCGAAATGGTAGAAAAAAATCCGTCTTGCTTTTTAACAAGACGGATTTTTTAAGCGTTTGTTGCGTAATAGTTACGCATAAATTTATTAACCGAGTGGATTATTCAATTTGTTAACAACTTCAGTGAGAGTAAGTTGTACTATTGTATTGTTAGTCGGTTTTTGAAAGCGGACAATTTTATCTTTAAGAATTTCCGTTTAACTGACTAACAACTCCAGTAAGGGTAAGTTTTGCTATAGATTCATTACTCGGTGCTTCGGTAATTATACCGACTTCATAAAGTTCCTGCATAGTGCAAACGGAGAATTTATTTGTTAAACCACTCATACTGTTACCAAATTCAAGCAACTTCATATCATTAAACGTATACTCAAAATTACCCCAAGTACCGGTCTTTGTATAAAGAAGAATCAACCAAACACTTGCGTTGTCTTTAATCATATATCTGCCATCGTTCGATTGTATATATGTTTTATCGTTCTTCGTAAACTTCATATAATTACTCTTAGTAGTAGTCGTGTTGTCCGATATTTTTACAAATACGTCGGTAGCGCCGTATACGTCGGTAAAGGTAAGGTTGCTGATTTTTTCACTTAAATTGCCAACCGTTGCGCCCTTTTCCGTTAAGGCCTTAAGCAAAGCGTTATTGTCAGTACCTGTTATAAGATTTTCAATTTCTAAATTGTTTATTCTATTACTGATTTCGCCATTGCCTTTCAAAGTTGCAATGCTATCGTTTGCTTTGAGAATTCTACCTGCAACACCTTCAATATTTATACCTAAATCACTAATTGTTAGAGCATTTATTCTACCCGTAATAGTTTCAGCATTTTTCAAACTTCCTATAGTATCGGTAGAAAGAATAATATTGCCTGCAACGCCTGTAAAATTTATATCTAAATCGCTAATTGTTAAGGCGTTTATTCTATCATTGATTTCATTTGCGTTTTTCAAAGTTTCAATAGTATCGTTTGAGTAAATAATTTTACTTGCAATACCCGATAAATTTATACCTAAATCACTAATTTTTAAAGTATCAATTCTATCCGTAATCGTATTAGCAGACTGCAAACTTTCTATTGTATCGTCCGCTTTAAGAATTTTACTTAAAAGTTCGTCATCGGAAAAATCCATTCCCATATCATTTAAAGTAAGTGCATTTATTCTATTATTGATATCAATTTCAATATAACCGGTAGCACCCGTTAAAGCACCTATTTTATCGGTAGAATAAAGAACTTTTGCAGCCACGCCGGTAAGTTCAAAACCGAAATCGTTTAATGTAAGGTCGTTTAGTTCTTTTTCAATTTCTTTCTTAGTATAACCGTCAGCACCGGTTAAAGCACCTATCGTGTCAGTAGGCTTAAGAACTTTGCTTGCAGTACCTGTTAAATTCAACCCTAAATCACTTAAAGTTAAGTCGTTTACTTTTTTACCAAAGTCCAACTTATCATAGCCGTCGGCACCCGTTAGCGAACCTATTTGGGTATTGCTATCGATAATTTTTGAAATAACGCCGTCGTCTGCTGAAATAGTTATATCGAAATCGCCAAGCGTAAGTTTGTTTACGTTATCCATGAGCGATTTTGAAATACTACCTAATGTATCTTCTTCGTTTATAATCTTTTTTATCAAAGAATCTTCTTCACCAAAAATATCAACGCCGATTTTATCTTGCAAGTCCTTAAAAGTAAGAGTATCAAAGTTGAGTATATTTGAAAGTCCCGTTATAGCGTCGGTTACGGGGATATCCACAAGGCAACCTTTATAATAGAAAGGCGCAGTCGCACTGCTTACAAGCGTACCGTCAGTATTGTAGGCTTTTACATATTCTTCGCCCGACTTATAATAAATATCCCCTTTTCTATCATTGTAATATTTATTTGTAACTTCGTTTTGTCCGTCGGGGGTAATTTTTATGTAATCTTCATAACCGCCGTTTTCAGCCGTCTTAAAAATAGGCATATTATCGGGTAGTTCAAAGCCGAAATCTTTACTTAAAGTATCAAGCGAAACGACTATGGAAACGGCGTCCATTACCTTATCGCCGACGTTGCTTATGGTGTAACTTTTAAGTTCTTCCAAATCGATATTTACGAACTTACCCAAGTCGCCGTTGTTTACAAGGTCGGTTATGCCGTCGTTAAGCGTGGGGAAATATTCGAAATAAGTGCCGATTGTGGTATTTGTATCGGCAAGTTTTACGACCGTTTCAACAAGACTGAGTTCGGCAAGTTTTTCGCCGATAGCGTCCTCGTAACCCGCCATACTTGCTATGTCTTTAACCTTAATTTTAGTTGCCGCAAGGTATATTCCGCCAAAAAGAGCAACTATACCGAATATCATACCCAAAATGAATATGAGTAAGCCTTTAAAAAACCTTTTTATCATAATAACACTCCTTAGTTCGGCTTGCCGAACTTACAAACTACGCATTTATATGCGGATAATAAAGTTATTATACCCCCCCCCTAATGCAAATGTCAAGTAATTATTCGTCATTTATGGGGAATTCAGGCTCGATTTCGCTGTCGGAACCCGAAATTTCGACCGTTTTTAACTTTCTTTCTATGGTTTTGGTGCGTTTTGCGGCTAAGTCTATGCTCTCCTGCGCTTCCTGTAACTTCTTGCCCGTTTTTTCAAGCAATGCCGAAAACTTGATAAATTCCGATTTAAAAACCGATAAAAGTTGCCAAAGTTCCCTGCTACGGTTTTCTATGGCAACGGTTTTGAACCCGACCTGCAAAGCGTTTAAAAGTGCGCCTAAATTAGTAGGGCCGCAAGGCATAACCCTGCGTGCGTGCAAATATGCGGAAAGTTCGTCGTTTTTTATGACTTCGGCAAACAAGCCTTCTACGGGGAAATACATTATCGCAAAATCGGTGGTGAGCGGCGGATAAATATACTTTTCCCTAATGCTGTCCGCCTGCCGTTTTACTGCCGTTGCAAGCCCTTTTTCCGCAAGTTTTTGGGCTTCGGGGGTGTCGGCGGCAGCCAGCCTGTTATATTCTTCTATGGGGAATTTACTGTCTATCGGCAAATACGTGTCCACGCCGCTTTTATCGGGCATAAGCACGGCAAAATCGACAAAGGCGTCAACGGCGGGGTTCAAACGGCAGTTTTTTACGTACTGTTCCTTACTAAGCATTTCGCCGAGCAACGAATCCAGCATAATTTCGCCCCAAGTACCCCTTACTTTTACGTTGGTAAAAACTCTTTTTATATCCCCTACGCTATCGGCAAGTTTGTTTACTTCGCCTATGCCGATTGCGACTTTATTTAAGTTTTCCGCTATTATATTATATGAACTTGCAAGGCGCTGTTCCAGCGTTGCGTTCAACTTTTCGTCTACGGTGTAACGCATTTCCGCAAGTTGCTTTTCGTTTTTATCCGAAAAATCTTTAAGCGTTTTGTTTAAGCGTTCTTCAGCCGCAACCATTACGTTAGTTTGGCTATTTATAGCCCTATCCAAACTATCGATAAGCGCTTTATTTTTTAAATCGTCAAGTTCAGACTTTCTTTTAATTTCCCGTATTATTTTTTCGTCGTCACCGCCACCGCTTTTCTTTTTTAAAGAAATAAGCAACGCTATTACGGTTACGGCTAAAACGGCGCATACTATAAGTAAAACAATTTCCGTCATATCTTTACACCTTTTAATTTATTCTTTGCGATTGATAAAAGTTTCTCTTTATCGTTTATTTTAGGATTTATTATTGCGTTATAAAAAAGTTCATTTAAAACTTCGCCTATGCTTTTACCTTTAAAACCTAACTTTTGCAAATCGGCACCGTTTATTTTAAGTTGATTTACGCTAAACGGAACGCCTTCTTCAATCATTTTTTTGCGTATACTTTGCCACTTTTCGACGGTAGGCGCAGTAGACGTGTCGTCCTTACAAGCGGAAAAATCCGCTTGCTTTACCAGCATAAGTTTATCGAATATATCGTAATTATCCGCAATATAACGGCGGACTTTGTTTTCGCCCGTTTGTAAATCCAAATCGAGCATATGCAGCAGCGTAAGTCGGCAAACTTCTTCGGTAAATTTTTTGGGGGCTTTAAGCCTTTTTAATATTCTTTCGGCAATCGCAGCGCCGTATGTTGCGTGCATAGTGTAGTAACCGTCGCAAATCATAGCGTAGGGCTTGCCTACATCGTGCAAAAGTGCGGCAAATCTTACGCTTTCGTCGGCATACAAAAGCGAGCGGAAAGAATGTTCCAAAACGTCGTAATCGTGGAAATCGCTGCGTTGCGACATATTTTCGCCAAGCGTAAGTTCGGGAATTATAAGTTCCAAAACGCCTATTTTATGGCAAAGTTTGAAAGAATCGTAATGGGCGGTTTTCTTTGAAAACGAATATTTTTTGTCGGCAACCGACATCTTTTTTAATTCTTCTAATATCCTTTCGGGCGAAATATCTTTAATATTATTCTTATACTTAGTTGCGCCCGAAACGACTTCTTTTGTGGGCGTAAAGCCGAGTTCGCCGCAAAACCTGCAAAGCCTTAAAAGGCGCAAGCCGTCGAAACAAAAAACTTTTTCAGGCAAGTCGACGGTATCTAAAACCCTGTTTTTTATATCTTCTACGCCGCCCAAAGGGTCAACTACTTCTTGATTTTTTATATCGTAATAAACGGCGTTACATTTGAAATCCCTGCGCTTTGCGTCGAGAGTTATATCGTCCGTAAATTCGGTTGTTTCGGGCGTGTGCGTTCCGCCTTTGCCGTACTTTTCTTTGCGGAAACGGGTATGCTCGTAATGCACGCCGTCTAAGCCTTTAAACATAACCGTACCCGTGCGTTTATAAACAGCCTCTACGGTAAAACCCGATTTTTCAAGGGCGGTTAAAAAATCTTCTTCGTTATTAGCCGAAGCAAGGTCTACGTCGGTTTCTTCCGAGCCGAGAAAAGAATTCCTTACTACTCCGCCGACGGCATACAAGGACTTAGGCAATAATTTTGAAAGCGTTATTAAATTTTCATTCAGTTTTATTTGCATATTTTTACCGAAAACTAGTATAATTTTCCGCTTTTTGCGGCTAAAATAAATTTTTCTTATATATTGTACCACAAAACCACAAATAAAACTTGTTTTTTTTCGCAATTTGTAGTAATATTTAAATAATTTGTTTTTGACGGTAGAAAAAATGGTACTCGATATAATTTACAATCCGCTTGCAGGCGGAATAAAAAAGATGAAATGCAACGTTGAAAAACTCGTTGAACACCTGAACGCAAGGGGCGTTGAGTTTCGCTTACACAAAACCGAATACGAAAAGCACGCTGTGGTTCTTACGCAAGAAGCGATTAAAAACGGTGCAACGACGGTAGTTTCTATGGGCGGCGATGGAACCAACAACGAAGTTTTAAACGGTTTATCGAATTTTGAAAACATTACTTTCGGAATTATCCCATGCGGAACAGGCAACGACTTTGCCACGCATATCGGCATACCTGCCGACGTAGTAAAAGCGGCGGACATTATTTTGGATTCCCCCGCTAAGTTTACCGATTATATTCAGTTACCGTCGGTAAGGGCGTTAAACGTGGTGGGCATAGGCATAGACGTCGACGTTTTAACCCGTTACCAAGCCTTGAAAAAGAAAACCAAAGCAGGGTATTACAGATGTCTTATAAAATCGCTTTTATCCTATAAATGTAAAAATATTTCTTACGAATTAAACGGCGAAAAGAAGTGCAGCAAAGCGTTTATTGCGGCAGTGGCAAACGCAAGTATGTTAGGCGGCGGAATTAAAATTTGCCCCGACGCAGTCGAAGACGACGGAAAACTTGACTTAGTAACCGTTGACGAAATTAAAGGGCTAAAACTTATAGGCGCACTTTTAAAACTCAACTCGGGCAAATTAGGCGAACTAAAACAAACTAACCATACTCTTATAGAAGAAATTTCCATAACCACCGATAAGGACACCGTTGTAAACGTTGACGGTGAACTTTATAAAAACATACCGTTCGACGCAAAAATAGTATGCAACCAACTTAAAATGCATAGGTAATTTAAAAGCCTTAAACGCTCCGTAAAAATGCGGAGCGTTTTATATTCTGAAAGCGAAATTTTTTATTTAATTTATGCAATTTGATTTCTTAAATCTATTTGAGTGGTTTCGTTGCAAATCATTGCGCCCAAATACTTGTTTTCAAAATAATTTGCAACTTCTTTGGAAAGCATAACTTCGGTAAGAGCGTCGATTTTTGCTTTATACGCTTGGTTTTGCAAATAATCGTTCTTTCTTGCGGCTATTACATTCGCTTTACCCGACACTTGCGCTATATCGTCCTCGACGGCAGCCCGTTTTGCGGAAGAAATGTTACCCGTGTAAGCGGTGTTGCAAGGCAGTAACGCAAAATCGTAATCTTTCATAGAAGCAACAAGCAAATTTTCCGCAACCAAAGTGACTGTAACAGAGCCGTTTTTGCTTTTCCATTGCTTAGCGGTTTCGCTTAAATTCAACTTTGCCCCGTCGGTCGACACGGGGAAGTTCTCCCCTTCTTCCGCCTTACTTATAACGCCTTTGGCTTCCAAAAGTTGAAACGCCCTTATTGCGTTGGAAACGTCGTCGCAAATTTCAAAAGTTTTGCCGTCGGTTACGTCAGCACCTGCGGCAGCCTTACCGTAATAAATCCCCAAAGGCTCGTAATGAACTTTACACGAAGCGAAAAGTTGGGTTTTGCCGTTGTACTCGTTCAAATACGGAACGTGTTGGAAGTAGTTTGCGTCATAATCTCCGTTAGCAACGGAATCGTTTTGTATAGACCAGTCAAGAACGGTTACTTTTAGTTTATAACCCTTTTTAGCAAGTTCTTGCTTAACTATTCCGTTTAAAACTTCGGCGTGCGGCGTATCCGACGCACATACTTTTATGGTTTGGCTATCGTTGCAACCAAAAGCAAAAACGCTTAAAAAACACAACGCAACCGTAAATAACAATGTAAATATTTTTTTCATTTTAACAATCTCCTTTTATCTAAATTTTTTGCTAATTTTAATCCCGCTTCCTGAATTAACTGTACTATCAAAACTATAACCGCCGACAATATCCAAAACGACGCTTTACTTAAATAATCACCCGTGTTTCTGGTATAAAAAGTGTATACGCCCGAAATCAATCCGCCTGCGCCTATATTGTAGGCAAATGAAGTATACCCCAAAACGCTTATGGCAACCACCGCCACGCCCGTGATAAGCGAAACTTTCGCTTCGGGCAAAAGCACTTTTTTTATAAGTTGAAAGTCGGTTGCACCCAGCGAACGTACCGCTTCGAGTTCACCTGCAGGGACTTCCGCCAAAGATTGTTCGACCATTCTCGAAACCAACCCGAAAGCGCAAATCGTTAACGGAATTAAAATAGTAAACCATTCGCCCGTACCTACGCCGAAGCACGCCCTTGTTAGGGGCACGCATAAAACTATTACTATAAGGCAGGGCACCGAACGAAGCACGTTTACTATAACGCCGACTACGGTATTTATCGGTTTGCACGGGCGCAACCCGTTTTTGGACGTAACGTTCAATAAAATTCCGCAGGGCAAGCCCAAAACGTAGGCAAAAAAAGTAGAAATAAACGTTGCAAGCAGCGTTTCGCCCGTCATTAAAGCAATTTCAGCAAAAGTCATTTGTGTTTACCTCCTCGTAAGAAATTTCCTTTTCATTTAAATAATTGCGTAATTTTTCTATATCTTCCGCATAATACGGCAACTTAAACATTATTTGACCGTAAGTTTTGCCGCATATAACTTTGGTTTCCGCATAATACACCGAAAGCGAAACCCTAAGTTCTTTTATAATATTGCTTATAACGGGCTGTTCGATTTCGCCGTCGAAGGTAAGTTTTATCAAATCGACGTTAGGTTCCAAGCCGCTTAATTTGCCCGAATATATAAGTTTTTTCGTCAACGAATTCTTCGGGGAAAGGAACACTTCGCTTAAACTTCCGCACTCTATTATCGACGAGTCGTCTATTACGGCAACTTTATTGCACACAGCCTCTATTACCGACATTTGATGTGAAATTATTACTACGGTAAGGTTTAATTCTTCGTTCAATTTTTTAAGTAAATCTAATATCGAACGGGTAGTATCGGGGTCGAGTGCGCTGGTCGCTTCGTCGCATAAAAGAATTTTCGGGTTCGACATCAACGCCCTTGCTATAGCAACACGCTGTTGCTGACCGCCCGACAACTGCGACGGGTACGAACTTAATTTATCTTTAAGCCCTACGGTTTCCAAAAGTTTTATCGCTTTGCTTTGCCTTTCTTTATCTCCGCTTATTTCGCCTGCAAGTTCAACGTTTTGCAAAACCGTTCTTTGTTGTAAAAGATTGAATTGCTGAAATATCATTGAAACTTTTCGCCGTATCTCCCTAAGCCTTTGCTTGCTTGCAACGGTGATATCTTCGCCGTCGATATAAATACGTCCGTCGGTGGGGCGTTCCAAAAGATTTATACAACGCACCAAAGTGCTTTTACCTGCCCCCGAAAGCCCTATTACGCCGTAGATATCGGCTTTTTCTATCTTTAAATTTATATTTTTTAACGCAGCCACGCTTTGCTTTTTACCATCGGTGTAAATTTTGTTTACGTTTTTTAATTCTATCATAATTACCTTCCTTTCGATTTAAAACAAAAACGCCCGATAAACAATTAGTTTACCGAGCGCAACTTTTAAGCCTTTTTACCGTTATTTTTTTAACGGCGAAAAGCCCTAGCCTTATACGCTCGGGTAGACAACATTCGCATCATATTTGTATGAATAATAACCATAACCTTTACCTTCCTTTTGATTTAAAAATAAAAACGCCCGATAAAACTTCTTGTTTTACCGAGCGCAACTTTTAAGCCTTTTTACCGTTATTTTTTAACGACGAAAAGCCCCAGCCTTACACGCTCGGGTTGGGAACATTCGCATCACGTTTGAACGAATTGTAACCATAACTTTTGCCGTCCTTAAAAATTTTATAGCGTTATTTTACACGCTTAAAAGAAATTTGTCAAATATTTTTTCAGCATATTTTGAAATTTTAAACAATTTTTTTACCGCTACGGAATACGCTTTGAACGTTAAAGTCCCTATCGCATATAACTAAATCAGCCTTTTTGCCTACTGCGATAGAACCCCTTTCGTTTTCCAAGCCCAAAGTCATTGCAGGATACAAAGACGCAGCGTTTACCGCTTCACATTCGCTTAAACCGTTTTTGGTAAGGTTGTATACAGCCCTATCGAGTTTAAGAACGCTGCCTGCAATAACGCCGTCTTCGAGCAAGCACTTAATGCCCGTAACGAAAACTTTTTGACCGCCCAAACTGTATTCGCCGTCGGGGAGTCCGCCTGCACGCATACAGTCCGTAATAGCGTTGAACTTATTGCCCTTAACCTTAGATATTACCTTAAACAACGCAGGGTGAATGTGGAAAGTATCGCAAATAAGTTCGCAACTAACCTTATCCGAGTTAAGCGCAGCGCCGATAAGACCGGGTCCCCTGTGCGTAAGCGCAGGCATTGCGTTGAAAAGGTGTGTTGCGTGCGTGATGCCTGCGTCGATTGCAGCCGTAGCCGTATCGAAGTCGGCGTCGGTATGCCCCGCCGATAAAACGATATTCGTTTCTTTTGCAACTTTTTTGATAACTTCGAAATTATCGTCGGTTTCGGGTGCGATAGTTACCATTCTCAAAATATCCTTATGCTTAATAAGGAAGTCGGCGTCGGGTTTAACTATGCAATCTTTGCGTTGTGCGCCGCATTTTTTAGCGTTGATAAACGGACCTTCGGCATGAACGCCTAAAATCTCGGCGCCGTTCGGTGTACCCGTCTTTTTTGCTTTCCTAACCGAATCGAAAGCGGCTTCTAATTCTTCGTACGAAAGAGTCATCGTCGTAGGTAAAAACGCCGTTACGCCGTTTTTTGCTACGCCGTCCGCCATTTTTATAATTCCTTCGACGTCCCCGTCGGATGCGTCCGCACCCAAGTAGCCGTGAATATGTAAATCGATAAGTCCCGGAATAACCGTTTGATTTTTAATATCGATGATTTCGTCTGCGCCGAGCGCAATAGCGTCTTCTTCCGTGATAGAAATAATTTTATCGTCGAAAACTATACTGCCGTCTTCTATAATTCTATCGGGTAAAACTATACGTGCGTTTATAATTTGTTTCATAATAAAAATCCTTAATTATATTTAATTTATTCGTGCGCTTTAAGCCATTCTTTTGCCTTGTCTGCGCTGAGCCTTAAAATGTTTTCGGCAGGATATTTGCTTGCTTCGCCGCCGTTGACATACAAGAAGTAAGAACCGCTTTCGGTTTGGTACAAACTTTCTTCAAAACCTTCGGGGCAACCGAAACAACCTTCCGTATATTTCTTTATCAAATTAGATTTTTCCGTATCGTAAACTTTTTTACAAATAATTTTTTGCATAAATGTACTCTCCTTTATTTTTTATTAAATTATACTACCCTTTTAATAAGTTGTCAACTTTTTTATTCAGGCTGTTCTTCGCCGTTTGCAGGCTCGTTTTCCGCCGCCGCAGGCGCAGTAGAACCCTTTACCGCTTCCATAATTTTTGCTTCGATTTCCTTAGCAAGTTCGGGGTTTTGCTTTAAAAACTCACGAGTTTTGTCCTTTCCGTTGCCGATTTTATCCCCGTTGTAACTAATCCACGCACCGCTCTTTTCAAGTATGCCGTAGTTTACGCCGAGTTCGATAATGCAACCTTCTGCGCTTATACCTTCGCCGTAAATAATGTCGAATTCTGCCGTTTTAAACGGAGGCGCAAGTTTGTTTTTAACGACCTTCGCTTTAGTGTGGTTGCCGTACGTGCCCGTAGTATCTTTCAACACGTCCGAACGGCGTACGTCTATTCTTACGCTTTCGTAAAATTTAAGCGCTTTTCCGCCCGGAGTAACTTCGGGAGTACCGAACATAACGCCGACCTTTTCACTTTTCCGCTCTGTTACGATTTCCCA
>CAZMOQ010000024.1:0-13018 GCA_964568155.1 uncultured Clostridia bacterium
CTGAGCCTTGCCGTAAGGTAGGCGAAGTATCCTAAACGGTAGATTCTTCGTTTGTACTCAAAATAACGAGTAGTGTTGCAAGAATCGTAAAATAAAAGGGCGAACGGATTGTTCGCCCTTAATAACCGCTGCTATTCGCCTTTGAAGGGCAACAAATCGGCAATTCTTGCACGCTTGATTGCGCTTGCAAGTACTCTTTGGTGCTTTGCGCATACGCCCGTCATTCTTCTAGGTAAAATCTTACCCTTTTCGGTAACGTATTTTTTAAGAGTAGCAACGTCTTTATAATCGATATTGTCTACCTTGCTTTGGCAAAAAGCACATACCTTTTTTCTAGGTACTCTTTTAATAATCTTTTTAACCGTAGTTGTTTTTTCTTCCATTTCATTAACTCCTTAAAAAATCAGAACGGTAGTTGATTGTCGTCGTCCAACGCTTCAAGTTGCGGTCTTTGCCTTTTTACGGTAACGGTTTCGTCGGCAAAGCCGTCGTCCGAAGAATTCTTCGGCGTTAAAAATTCAACGTTATCCGCAACGATATCCCAAGCCGTTCTCTTGTTTCCGTCCTTATCTTCGTAAGAACGGGTTTGTATGCTGCCCATAACGGCAACTTTGTTACCTTTTTTAAGATACTTAGCGCAAGTTTCAGCCCTGCCACGCCATACGGTGACGTTAAAAAAGTCGGTTTCCCTAGTGCCGTCGGCACTGGCAAAATCTCTTGAAACGGCAATCCCTATGCGGCAAACGGCAACGCCGTTCGGCGTTTCCGAAAGTTCAGGGTCTCTCGTTAAGTTACCTATCAAAAAAACTTTATTCATTTTTTCTCTCCTTAAAAAGGTTTACGCTTTGGTAATCAATCTTCTGATGATACCGTCGGTTATGCCTACAACTCTCTTCATTTCTACAACGAAATCTTTGCCGGCTTCAAAGGTCATTACCACATAGTAGCCTTCGGTTTTGTAGTTGATAGGATATTGAAGTTTCTTCATACCCCATCTATCGGTCTTTTCAACCGTACCGCCGTTAGCGGTAACCAAATCCTCAAACTTTTTGATAATGACTTCTCTCGCTTCTTCATCGATTTCAGGAGCAATGATATATAGCATATCGTACTTAGTCATTTTCTATACCTCCCGGACTTATTCGGGTTGCGTAGTTTCCCCGCAACCAAGGTTATAATATTTTAACAAATCTAAATAAAAAAGTCAAACGTTTTAACTAATATGTATAAAAACCCGTGATTTTTGTTTAGACGTTAAACCTGAATAAAACGACGTCGCCGTCCTTGATAACGTATTCTTTACCTTCGGAACGGACTTTGCCTTTTTCTTTACAAGCGTTAAAACTGCCGAGTTCTTTAAGAACTTCGTAATCTACTATTTCCGCCCTTATAAAGCCTTTTTCGAAATCACTGTGGATTTTACCTGCGGCTTGGGGGGCTTTTGTGCCTTCTTCTATCGTCCAAGCACGAACTTCCTTTTCGCCTGCGGTAAGGTAACTGATAAGCCCCAAAAGTTTATAAGACGCCTTTACAAGCCTGTCGAGTCCGCTTTCGGTAAGCCCCAAATCGGCAAGAAATACCGCTTGTTCTTCGGGGTCTAACATAGAAAGTTCTTCTTCGGTCCTTGCGCAAATAACTATGTATCCGCTGCCTTCGTTTTCTGCAAATTCTTTTACTTTTTTAGCAAAGGGAATTTCTTCCGCCGTTTTGCCCATATCCGCTTCGGAAATGTTTGCGGCGTAAATTACGGGTTTGTTGGTTATAAGGAACAAACTTTGGTAATATTCTTTTTCTTCTTCGTCGGCAGGTTCAAGCGAGCGTGCCGATTTTCCGCTTTCCAAATGCGCCAAAAGTTTATCAAGCCGTTCGGTTTCGATTTTATATTTTTTATCGCCCGTTTTTATCATATTAAAGGCTTTATCCCTTTTTTTGGTTACGCTTTCGATATCGGATAAAATAAGTTCTAAATCTATAGTTTCGATATCCCTTAACGGGTCGACCGAACTTTCGACGTGGGTAATGTTTTCGTCCTCGAAACAACGCACCACGTGGACTATTGCGTCACATTCCCTTATGTTTGCAAGGAACTTGTTGCCTAAACCTTCGCCTTTGCTTGCACCTTTAACAAGCCCTGCAATGTCAACGAATTCTATAACCGCAGGGGTTATTTTTTTAGTGTTGTAAAGTTTGCCTAAAACGTCCAACCTTTCGTCGGGTACGGCAACTATGCCTACGTTAGGCTCGATAGTGCAAAACGGATAGTTTGCGCATTCTGCGCCTGCATGAGTTATTGCGTTGAACAACGTTGACTTTCCTACGTTGGGAAGCCCTACTACGCCAAGTTTCATATTTTTATCTCCAAATAATGCGATTTTTTATTTAAGTATATCTATCATATCACATTTTTTATTTGTTTGCAAACTAAAAAACTTGAAATTTGCGGATAAATGTGATATCATATATAAAATAAAAGAATATCTTTGATTTTACGGAGAGTTATGGATTATAAAAAGTACATTGCGGAAAAATTGAAAACCGAGCAAATATCGGCTGAAGAACTTGCGGAGAGTATTCAAGTTCCGCCGACCAACGATATGGGCGATTATGCGTTGCCTTGTTTTAAGTTTGCAAAAGTTTTAAGAAAGTCGCCCGTGCAAATTGCGGAAGAACTTAAAAATTCTTTTACGACCGACGAAGTTATAAGCGAAGTTTCTGCCGTAAACGGTTACCTTAATTTTAAAGTGAACAGAACAAGTTTTGCAAAAAAAGTTATTTCGGACGTTTTGGAACAGGGCGAAAATTACGGTTCTTCCAAAATCGGCGCAGGCAAGACTATTTGTATAGATTATTCTTCGATAAATATAGCAAAGCCATTCCATATAGGGCATTTAAGCACTACGGTTATAGGCAGCGCACTTTGTAAAATATTGCGTTTTTCGGGATATAACGTAGTCGGCATCAATCACTTGGGCGATTACGGCACGCAGTTCGGTAAACTTATCGTCGCATACAAGCGTTGGGGGGATAAAGAAACTATCGAAAAAGGCAAATTAAGGGAACTTATGCGCATATACGTTAAGTTTCACGAAGAAGCCGAAAAAAATCCCGCTTTAGAGGATGAAGCAAGGCATTACTTTAAGTTGATAGAGGACGGCGATAAGGAATCCAACGAACTTTTCAACTGGTTTAAGGAACTTACGCTTAAAGAAGTAGATAAAATTTACAAACAACTTAACGTTACGTTCGACAGTTATGCAGGCGAAAGTTTTTATAACGATAAAATGCAACCGGTAATCGACGAACTTAAGGAAAAGAATTTGCTTAAGACTAGCGACGGTGCGTCGATAGTAGACCTCGAAGAATACGGAATGCCGCCTTGCCTTATTTTGAAAAAGGACGGCAGTTCGCTTTATGCAACGAGAGATATGGCTGCGGCTTTCTATCGTAAACAAACTTACGATTTTTATAAGTGTTTGTACGTCGTTGCGTACCAACAAAATTTGCATTTCAAACAATTCTTCAAAGTTTTGGAACTTATGGGCAAGCCGTGGGCGAAAGATATGGTTCACGTTGCGTACGGTATGGTTTCGATGGAAGACGGTGCAATGAGTACGAGAGCTGGAAAGGTCGTATTTTTAGAAGACGTGCTTAATAAATGCGTTGAAAAGGCGCTTCAAATCATAAACGAAAAAAACACGGATTTAGAAAATAAAGAAGAAGTTGCAAAACAAGTCGGCACGGGTGCCGTTATATTCGGCGCACTGTATAATAATAAGATAAAAGATATTACTTTCAGTTACGATAAAGTGCTTAACTTCGACGGAGAAACCTGCCCATACGTTCAGTACACGGGCGCACGTTGCAACAGCGTGCTTAAAAAGGGCGGTGAAATCGGCAAATTTACAATCGATAAAATAACCGACGAAGAATACGAAGTTATATCTTTACTCGGCAACTTCGGCGAAATCGTAGCCGACGCTGGCGAAAAGTACGAACCTTCTATCGTTACAAGGTACGCAGTGGAACTTGCCAAGGCTTACAATAAGTTCTATATATCTTGTAAAATTTTGTCAAGCCCTGAAAACGAAAAAAATTACAGGCTTGCTTTGACGAAGGCGGTTAAAACGGTGCTTACAAGTTCTTTCCGCTTGCTCGGTATAGAAATTCCCGAAAAAATGTAAAAGCAGGGCGTAAGAGTTAAGGGAGTAGTTTATTAACAGCCTTTGCTCGATGACTGTTTGCGATGTGTTGTCGGGGTAAATTCGTAAAAAAAAGGGCTTCCTTGCGGAAACCCCTAAAACTTATTGTTTGTTCTTTCTTATTTGCCCCGTTTTTTTATGAACGGTAATAGAGCCGTCCCTGTTTGCCGCTAATTTTTTAGCAAAAGCAATCGCTTCGGCTTGCGTGTCGAAAAGTTTAATCGCTTTTTCGCCTTTGCGGTATTTTACTTGCCACTTGCCGTCGGTTTTCCGCTTGGTAACGTGGTAGATTGACGAATGGTCGTCTTTCTTGGTTTTGCTTTCGTCGGTATTTTCGGCGGTAACTTCGATAACTTCTTCCTTTGGTTGTTCTTCGCTTTTTACTTTCTTTGAAGTTTTTTCGGAATTAGCGGTTTTAGTAGTCTTTTCCGTAGAAGATTGTTTCGGTTTATTTGCTTTCGGTTGTGATTTTTTTACCGTTTCTTTCTTCGTTTCGGAATCAGCGTCGCTTGCAACTGCCTTTTTAACGGGTTGTTTTGCAGCGGGTTCTTCGGTAGGTTGGTCGGGTTGTGGTTCGGGTTGAACGTCTTTCGTAACCTCCTCGGTAACGGGTTCGGAAGCAACTTCTTCTTTTATCGGTTCTTCGGCTTTAGCGGCTGAATCTTCGGTTAAAGCGGTTGTTTCTGCGGTTTCGTCATTTGCGGCTTTTTTGTTCATTTTAGATGAAATTATTGCCGCAAGAATAACGCCTACGATTACAACTAGCAAAACAGCGCCGACTATGTAAGTGTACGGTGCGTTGTTAGTCATAAATTTGCCTATTGTTTCAAACATAAATATATATCTCCTTATAAAAAATATTGCGTAGTTTTAGTTTTTTTAGTTCGCAAATGCGAACTAAAAAATGTATTTTCGTTATTGAGTTGTATTTTCCGTCATTTTTGTGCTACTTTCTTGTCGTTCTTGAGTATGTTCGCTTATGCGAACGTACGAAGAATTTACTTCTAGATACTTCGCCTGCCTGCGGCAGGCTCAGTATGACAGGGTGGTGCGTTTCACTCGCCTGCTCAGTATGATAAAACTACCCGTCATTCTGAGCGTAGCGAAGAATCTACTTTTTAGATACTTCGACAGGTTTGCCAAGCAAACCTGCTCAGTATGACAATGTATTAAATTTTCAGTCCGTCAGGTGCGTTGTAAGGTAACACGGTCCAAAAAATCGTACTCATATGTTCAAAAATACTTGCAAACAAGTCTTTTCACTTGTATTTTATCACAAAAGATTAGTTTAGTCAATAAAGATTTATAAATAAAAAGGATAAATTATGCGTTCTTTCTTTAAAATTATGATAATAGGCGGCGGCGCTTCGGGACTTTTTGCCGCAGCGATGCTCGCCGATAAAATAAAAGGTAAAAATATCGTCGTTTTGGAAAAAAACGAAAGGGTAGGTAAAAAACTTTCGCAAACGGGTAACGGGCAAGGCAATTTGACTAATTCCGACCTTTCCTTAAAATATTTTCACAGTAACGAAAGCGATTTCCCGAAATACGCTTTGGATAAATACGGTTTGCCGCAAATAGAAGATTTTTATAAAAAAATCGGGGTGTTTTTATGCGGAAACGGAAAGCGTTACCCCGTAAGTAAGCAGGCAAACGCCGTTACCGACGCTTTGCGCTTCTATCTTGAAAAACAAGGGGTTACCATTTTAACCGAAACAAAAGTAACAGGTCTTGAAAAGAAGAAAGACGTTTTTATTGCCGAAACCGATAACGGAACTTTTAAATCGGATTTCGCAATACTTGCTTTCGGCGGCAAAGCGGGTAAGCCGTACGGCACTGACGGCTCGGCATATTTTTTGGCTGAAAATTTCGGGCATACTTTAACGGCGCTTTATCCGTCTTTGGTCCAGTTAAAAACCCAAACGTTTAAGGGCTTAAAAGGCATTAAGGTCGAAGCGAACATTACCGCCGTCGGCGAAGAAACAAAGACATCTTTCGGGGATTTATTGTTTACCGAATACGGCGTGTCGGGCAACGCAGTTTTTGCTGTTTCGGGCACGGTTGCTAAGGGCGGACGGTTGGAAGTCGAATTTCTACCCGAATTTACGTTTGAAGAAGTTAAAAATATGCTTTCGGTTAGAAAATCGCTCGGCTACGGCGGTGAAGAATTGACTTTGGGGTTGCTTCATAAAATGCTGGGAAAAGTTATTTACGAATCGTCGAATCGTACGATAGAAGACTACGCCGCAAAAATAAAAAAATTCCCGATAACGGTTACGGGGACTTTGGATTTTAATTTTGCACAGGTTACGAAGGGCGGTATCAGGGTTTGCGAAGTCGATTCGAAAACAATGCAAAGCAAATTCGAAAGCGGTATGTATATCGTAGGCGAAGCGTTGGACGTCGACGGCGATTGCGGCGGATATAATTTACACTGGGCGTATGCAAGCGCAGCAACCGCTTGCGACGATATTTGTAAAAAAGTATAGGGTTTATTTATGAAAATAGATAATATAAAACTAAATATCGGCGAAAGCGAGCAAGAAGTTAAAACCAAAGCGGCAAAACTTGCGGGAATAAAAATCGGCGAGGCAAAATACTTTAAAATATTAAAAAAGTCGATTGACGCAAGGGATAAAGGTAACGTGCATTTCGTATATTCCGCCGAAATTTCAAAAACGCCGCCGACAGTGCCTGAAATTTGCGTAAAAAAATACGAAAAGCCCAAAGATATAGTGATGATAGTGGGTAGCGGTCCTGCAGGATTGTTCGCTGCGCTTATTCTTGCAAGAAAGGGATTTAACCCGTTGATTATAGAGCGGGGGCAAGACGTGGATAAGCGTGCCGAAATTATAACTAAGTTTGAAAAAGAGAGAATTTTAGACGAAGAATGTAATATTCAGTACGGCGAAGGCGGCGCAGGAACTTTTTCGGACGGAAAACTCAATACGGGCGTGAAATCCGAATACAAGTCGTTCGTTTTAAGCGAATTTATAAAACACGGCGCACCCGAAGAAATATCGTACGAATCCAAGCCGCATATCGGCAGCGATAAATTGCCCGAAGTTATAAAAAACATAAGACGGGAAATTATTTCGTTAGGCGGAACGTTCAAGTTCGGTGTTAAATTGACGGGCGTTGAAAGTTCGAACGGAAAAATAAGAACGGCAGCGTTAAGCAACGGCGAAAAGATTGTCGTTTCCGAAATAATTTTGGCGATAGGTCATTCCGCAAGAGATACTTACGAAAGTCTTTTTAACGCAGGCTTTTTTATGGAACAAAAGGATTGCGCCGTAGGGCTTAGAATAGAGCATTTGCAAGAAGATATAAATAAGGCGCAGTACGGTAAATTTTATAAAGAGAAGTCCTTAGGTTCGGCGGACTATAAATTGACAAGCGGTGTTTCGGACAGGGGTACGTTTACTTTTTGTATGTGTCCCGGCGGATACGTTACCGCCGCCACTAGCGAAAAAAACGCCGTAGTTACCAACGGTATGAGTAATTTTGACCGAAACAACGTAAACGCAAACAGCGCAGCAGTCGTTCAGGTAAGAAAATCCGATTACGGCGAGGGCGTTTTAAGCGGAATAGATTATTTGCGGAGTTTAGAACGCAAAGCCTTTATTTACGGCGGAGAAAATTATAACGCACCCGTTCAATTAGTAGGGGATTTCATTGCGGAAAGGGATAGTAAGTCTTTCGGAAAGGTAAAACCGACTTATCCCGTCGGCGTTAATTTCGCAAGGCTTGATAAAATGTTGCCTGAGTATTTAGTAAAACCGTTGCAAGCAGGCATAAAAGATATGGACAGGCGTTTAAGGGGCTTTGCCGCAAACGACGCCGTGCTTACGGGCGTTGAAACAAGAACGTCTTCGCCCGTTCGTATAGTAAGGACCGAAAAACTTTGTTCTGTTACCTTCGATAACGCTTATCCTTGCGGAGAAACGGGGTATGCAGGTGGTATTATGAGTGCCGCTTTGGACGGCATAAAGGTTGCCGAAGCGGTTAGCGAAAAATATAGGACATATTAGTATGAAAAAATGTTTGATAGTTTCTAACGGATATTTTGACAATGCGTCTACGATTTCGCAACGCAACAGGTTGAAAGAAAGTTTACTTGGTTACGGCTATTTTGCGGACGAGTTGAAAAGCAATAAAATACTTGCTTTAATCGACGGCGAAAACGTTTCTTTGCGCATAGGCGAGTACGACTTTTGCATTTATTTGGATAAGGACGTATCCCTTGCGCTTATGCTTGAAAAGGCAGGTTTGAAGTTGTTTAATTCCGCCGACGCAATAAGGCTTTGCGACGATAAGTTTTTAACGTATATTTCGCTTGCGGGTAACGGGGTTAAAATGCCAAAGACTATTTCTTCGCCGTTGATGTATTCGGCTAATACCGACGTTGCTTTTTTGGATACAGTAGAAAGCGAATTAGGTTATCCGATAGTCGTAAAAAGGGTTTACGGTTCTATGGGTAAGGGCGTGTTCCTTGCAAAAAATCGTAGCGAGTTGGAAAAACTTTTTAACGAGTTTTGCCGTGAACCGCATTTGTATCAAAAATTCGTAAACGATAAAGTCGGGGAAGATATAAGGGTAATTACGGTCGGCGGTAAAGTCGTTGCTGCGATGAAACGCAAAAATTTATACGATTTCCGTTCTAACGTGGAACTCGGCGGAGTCGGCGAAAAAATCACACTGAGCAAGGAACAAATAAATATTGCGGAAAAGGCAAGCAAAGTTCTCGGCTTAGATTACGCAGGCATAGATATTATAGGTGAAAATTTAATTTGCGAAGTCAATTCCAACGCCTTTTTTAAGGAATTTGAAAGGGTAACAGGCGTTGACGTAGCAAAAACTTACGTTGAACACGTAATAAATAAAATAAACGAAAATAAATAAAGGGAGATAAAATTATGCAAGAATTAAGAAAATTCAACAGACAGGAATTAGAGAATTTACATTACTCTATTTTAAGGGAACTAGCAAGGTATTTGGGTATAAAATCGCCTTCTTCCGCAAGTAAAGGCAAAATAATAGACAATATTTTGGATTTGCAAGCAGGCAAGCCCGTGCCTATGGGGAGAAGTCGCAAGGGCGCAAAAGTAAAACTCAATATAGATTTATCCAAGTTTTACGTCGAACCCGAAGATTTCGAAGAAGAATACAACGAAGGTTGCGCATATAAAAAAGAACCTTCTTTAGACAAAAATTTAAAATTTAACGATGTAAAAGTAGAGTTGGATAAAGACGAATTCACTATGGAAGGCGTACTTGAAATTTTACCCGACGGTTTCGGCTTTTTGCGTACTTCCTATTACGGCAATACACTGGACGACGTTCACGTTTCGCCGTATAATATCAAAAAATTCAATTTGCGTAAAGGCGATTTGGTTAAGGGCAAAGCCAAAAAGAGCATTGAAAATAAATCCGCCGACTTAAAAAGCATAATACTTATAAACGGTCTAGACCCCGCTATGTTTGCAAGAAGGTTGAATTTCGATTCGCTTACCCCGTATTATCCTACTAGAAAAATCACGCTCGAAAGGGACGATAACCCCGACGACGTAGCCATTCGTTGCATAGATTTATTCTCGCCGATAGGGTTCGGGCAAAGGGGACTTATCGTCGCTCCGCCTAAAACGGGTAAAACAACGCTTCTTAAAAAGATAGCGCAGTCGATAGAAATGAATTATCCCGAAGCAAAACTTATGGTGCTTTTAATCGACGAACGCCCCGAAGAAGTTACGGATTTTAAACGCTCGGTTTGCAGCGAAGTTATATATTCCACTTTCGACGAATCCGCCGAAAAACACATTAAAGTTGCGGAAACCGTTCTTTCTAGGGCAAAAAGACTTGTCGAAATAGGCAAAGACGTAGTTATTTTACTCGATAGCATTACAAAACTTACAAGGGCGTACAACGCCAAAGCCGATTCGGGCAGGACGTTGACGGGCGGACTTGACGTAACCGCTTTATATTCGCCTAAAAAGTTTTTCGGTTCGGCTAGAAATATCGAAGAAGGCGGTTCTATAACGATAATATCTACGGCATTAGTAGAAACGGGTAGCCGTATGGACGACGTTATCTTCGAAGAATTCAAAGGTACGGGCAATATGGAAATAAATCTTTCAAGAACGCTTTCGGAAAAGAGATTTTTCCCTGCGATAGATTTGTATAAATCGGGTACAAGAAAGGACGACCTTTTGCTTTCGGATAAAGAGTTTTCTGCAGTGTCGCAAATAAGATACGCTATGGCTGCTAAAAGCGGCGCTACCGAAAACGTTATCGATATGATGAAAAAGACCAGAACCAACGCCGAATTCGTTGAAAAAGCACCCGAATGGTTAAGGCTTTATAAAGGACAAAACAATGGCTAAGAACGTTACCGTTTACGTGTGTTCGGAATGTGGAACTTCAAGCCCCAAATGGCTTGGTAAATGTCCGTCTTGCGGCGCTTGGAACACTTTTGTGGAAGAAATTCCCGTTACGCCGATTAAAGAAAGCGTTAAGCAAAGCAATTTTTACGTAAAACCGCAGCCGTTGTCGGAAATAAAAGAAGAAAAGTTCAAAAGAATAAAAACGGGCGTCGACGAGTTTGACAGGGTTTTAGGCGGCGGAATAGTGCCTGCCTCTATGATATTGCTCGGCGGCGACCCCGGTATAGGAAAGTCTACGATATTGACCGAAGTCGCAGGGATACTTTCCGAAAATTATAAAGTTTTGTACGTTTCCGCCGAAGAAAGTTGTTCGCAACTAAAAATGCGTTGCGCACGGCTTAACGTTAATTCGGCTTCGATGCTGGTTATGAACGAAACCGTGCTTGAAAACGTCGAAGAAAATCTTGACGGAATAGATTTTTTGATAATAGATTCCATACAAGCGGTGTATTTGGACGCTATGTCGTCTTCCGCAGGCAGCGTCGGGCAGGTAAAAGAATGTGCCGCAAGGCTTATGCGTATGGCAAAATCCAAGCGTATAACGGTGTTTATAATAGGGCACGTCACTAAGGAAGGCGCAATAGCAGGCCCTAAGGTTTTAGAACATATTATGGATACCGTTTTGTATTTCGAAGGCGATTCTGATAATAATTTCAGAATATTAAGAGCGGTAAAAAACAGGTTTGGTTCGGTAAACGAAGTCGGCGTTTTTGAAATGAAAGAGGACGGGCTTTACGGCGTAAAAGATTATTCGGGCATATTTATGTCCGAAAACAGGGGACAAAGCGCAGGCAGTATCGTAACGCCGTCGATATCGGGTAATAGATGCGTTCCCGTAGAAATACAAAGTTTGGTTTCAAAAACGGTGTTCGGTATGCCTAGAAGAATGAGTTTAGGAATAGATTATAACAAATTAGTCTTATTGCTTGCCGTTACCGAAAAGAAAGCGGGCATGCCTTTTTATAATCAAGACGTTTATCTCAACGCTATGGGTGGAATTAAACTTTCCGAACCGTCGATAGATTTAGCGGTGATACTTTCCTTTGCAAGCGCATTGACGGGGACTGCAATCGACGCAAAAACCGCTTGTTTCGGCGAAGTGGGGCTTACGGGCGAAGTAAGGGGAGTAAGCCAAGCGGAAAAGCGTGTTAAAGAGTGTATAAATTTAGGTTTCGATACGGTAATTTTACCTAAAAGTAATTTGAAATCGGTTGAAAGTTATAAAGATAAAATAAAACTTATCCCCGTGTCGTACGTGTCGGGCGCAGTACGACTTTTATCGGAAAAATAAGATTTTTAATAAAAATATGTAAAAACACGGATATTTTGTGTTTGCAAAATATCCGTGTTTTTTTGTGAATTTTTTTAGTGTTATTCGTCGCAAAGCATTAAAATACCTGCTATTTGATTTACGAATAAAAGCGTGCATAGTTTGAATCCGAAACTTATTTCATAGTCTATACAGTCTACACAATCAAAATAATGTTTAGTCATAGGTAAAGTCCATAGAAAGGGGATGGCTGTTAAAAACGGAATCAGAAAAGAATCTTCCCGACTTACTGAAATTGCAAAAGAAATTATAAAAACAAGTAAATTTAAAACGCAACTTATGACCATAAAAATTTTTGCAGCCTTTTTTAATTCAGTGCTTTTGCGTGCGTTATAGTGATGATTGTATTCGTTTTGCGTTAACGCCGTTATTTTACTTTCATTGACGATTCTGCCGCATTTCGGGCAAATAACCGCTTCGTCGTTAATTTCTTCTCCGCAATGTTTACAGTACATTCTTTTTTTCTCCTTTGGTTGAAATATCCCAAAACGGGATATTTTTATTATACCGAAATGGTATAATAATGTCAAGAGATTTTAAAAAGAAAGTTAAAATATGAAATTCAGACTCAAAGAATTGCGAAAAACTAAAAAAATATCGCAGGTAAAACTTGCCATTGATTTGAATATGAATCAAAATTCAATATCAAGATATGAGAATTTAGAACGGCAAGCGGACTACGATACTCTTATAAAGTTTGCCGATTATTTTGGGGTTACCGTAGATTATCTTCTCGGCAGGGAAGATAAGTAGTCGTATCGCAATCGTTTAATCGTTTGCGGTCGTTTTATTTTTAGCGTATTTTTTAAATTTTTACAAATAAAAGGCGATAACATAACCGTTAAAATTTGACAAAAACAAAAATATGTAGTAAAATACTGTGGTAACGTAGCTGTTGACGAAATTTTTTTGAAATAATTTATTTTCGTTATTTGTCTATCAATAAAAAATTTTGCTTCCTTAGTTAAATGGATATAACAAGACTCTCCTAAGAGGTTGTTATATCTTGAAAAACGGTGCGAAAAAGACTGTAATTTGCGTAAAATCAA
>CAZMOQ010000025.1:0-11708 GCA_964568155.1 uncultured Clostridia bacterium
ATTGAAATACTGCGCTCGAAAGCCTGCAAATACTTCGTGCTTGCGCTTTCTCGCTTGTATTATAATCCAAATAACAAGACTTTGTCAAATATATAAAGGAATTTTAATGACTACACAAAAAATGCTTGCCCCTTTCAGACGGGCTATATCCGATTACAAAATGATAAAAGACGGCGATAAAATCGCAGTAGGGCTTTCGGGCGGTAAGGACAGCGTTACACTTTTGAAACTTCTTGCCGCTTACAAACGCTTTTCGCCTGAAAAGTTCGATATTTTAGCGGTTACGATAGACTTGGGTTTTGACGGCAAACCCGGCGATTTTACCGTTTTGGAAGATTTTTGCAAAGAACTCGAAGTGGAATACATTATCGAACGCACCCAAATAGGCGAAATAGTTTTCGACGTGAGAAAGGAAGACAACCCGTGTTCTTTATGCGCAAAAATGCGGAAAGGTGCGCTTAACACCGTCGCATTAAGGGAAGGTTGCAACAAACTTGCGCTAGGACACCACGCCGACGATTTTATAGAAACTATGCTTTTATCTATGTTCTACGAAGGCAGGCTTTCCACTATGCCCCCGAAAACGCTTTTGGACCGCACGGGGCTTGTGCAAATTCGTCCGCTGTTATATACCGAAGAAAGAAACATAATTTCTTACGCAAGCAACTTGCCCGTGTGCAAAAGTTGCTGCCCTGCAAACAAACTTACCAAAAGAGAGTATGTAAAAGAAGTTATCGAATATATCAAAAAGGACGTGCCGTTCGTGCGGGATAGAATGTACGTTGCGCTTATGAATCCCGAAAGATACAACTTGTTCGATAAATTTAAGGAAGATATAGACAAATATTAAAGGCTCGCTCCCCGTTTTATAGGGGAACGAACCTTTTTTATTTTAAATTATCAACGCAAAAAACGGCGCTAAAATTACCGTCATTATTCCTGCTACGACTATGGCAAGTCCGCTCATTGCACCTTCTGTTTCGCCGATTTCCAACGCTTTTGAAGTGCCCACTGCGTGCGACGCCGTGCCGAAAGCAAGCCCCACTGCAACAGGTTCCGTTATACGGAAAAGTTTCAATATCGGTTTACCGATTGCCGCACCTATAACGCCCGTAACGACAATCACGGCAACGGTTATTTCGGTTATTCCGCCGATTTCTTCGGATACGCCGAGCCCGATAGCCGTAGTTATCGACTTAGGCAACAGCGTTACGTAAAGTTCGTGCGACAAGCCGAACGCCAAAGACAGCAACAATACGCTTGAAAGCGCTGTAACAACGCCTGCGGTTATCCCCACGCTTATTGCCCACACGTTACGTTTAAGTTCATTTAATTGCTTATACAACGGCACTGCCAAACATACGGTTACAGGCGTCAGCATATAATTAAGCACCGAAGATTGCGCCTTGTATACTTCATAATCCATACCTAAAAGCAAGACGACTATTATAGAAAGAATTACCGAAATTATCAAAGGGTTTACTAAATCCGTTTTTAATTTTCTTTTCAAGCAGCAGCCTACAGCATACGTCGCAAGACTTAAAAACAAACCGAAAAAGAGAGAATTATTTAAAAACTCAATCATCTTTCTTCCCCCTTTTTATAATAAACTGCGCCACTGCACCCGTAACTACCATAACTACGATTGTAGTTACAATCATTATTACCAAAATAGGAATAAGATTTTGACTTATAATCTCCACCGAAGTTATAACGCCTACCCCTGCAGGTATAAAAAATATCGGCATAATCGAAAGCAAAAAATTGCTAACCGTTTCAACTTGCTCTACCTTAATTATTTTTAAACACAAGCAAGCGAATAAAATTATAAGGCCGTAAACGCTTGCAGGTACGGGCAAAGGGATTACGGCATTTAATATTTCCGATATAAAGGAAATTAAAAGTATTATTAAAAATTCGAATACGTATTTCATTTTTTACCTAAAAGGTCGAATAAATTATCTTGATAAGCCTTTAAACATTTTTGAATTATCTTTATGGACTGGTCCCTATCCGCAACGAAATCGACTTCGGTATCCTTGTTTTCTAGTTGCTTATAAACCATAAAAAAGTGCCTTATTTCGTCAAAAACGTGGCTGGGTAAATCCGAAACGTTTTTATACATATTGTAATTCGGGTCGGTAAAGGGTATCGCAATTATTTTTTCGTCTATACTGCCGTTATCCTGCATAGTTATTACGCCGATAGGATAGCATTTTACCAAACTCATAGGTATTAAACTTTCGCTGCATACAATCAACACGTCCAAAGGGTCGCCGTCTTCCGATAAAGTGTGCGGTATAAACCCGTAGTTCGCAGGATAATGCGTGCTGGTGTATAAAATTCTATCGAGAATCAACATACCCGTTTTCTTATCCATTTCATACTTGCGCTTAGAACCCTTTTCGATTTCAACCACCGCAACGAACTCGTCCGCCTTGATTCTATCCCTATCGATATCGTGCCAAATATTCATTGATTATCTCCTTTTGTCAACAAAATTTTTAATTCTTTTTACCGCTTCGACTAAATTTTTCATAGACGATGCGTAAGTGCATCTTATAAAATATTTGCCGTTTTCCCCGAACGCACTGCCGGGGACCACCGCAACTTTTTCTTCTTTAAGCAAATTTTCGGCAAACTCGTCGCCCGTCATGCCGACGCTTTCCACGCAAGGCATTATGTAAAACGCACCTTTCGGTTCGAAACACTCCAAGCCCATTTCGGAAAAACTTTGGTACATAAACCGCCTGCGCTTATCGTATTCGCTACGCATTTCGCAAACGCTTGCAAAACCGTCTTTTTGACCTTCCACAAGCCCCGTAAGCGCAGCGTATTGCGACATAATAGGCGCACAAATAGCCGTATATTGATGAATTTTAAGCATATTTTTCAAAAGCGGTTGTTTTGCGCAAAGGTAGCCTATTCTCCACCCCGTCATAGAAAAAGCCTTTGAAAAGCCGTTTATCAAAACAACTCTACCGTTAAGTTCGGGGAAACTTGCAATTGAAACATGGCTTTCGCCGTAAGTCAATTCGGCGTAAATTTCGTCCGAAATAACAAGCAAATCGTGCTTTAATATAACGGGAATAATCTTTTCTATATATTCTTTTTCCATTATTCCGCCCGTCGGGTTGTTGGGGTACGGAAAAATTATAGCCTTAGTCCTGTCGGTAATAGCCTTTTCAAGGCTTTCGGGGGTAAGTTTAAAGCCGTTTTCCGACACACATTCCACCGAAACGGGCTTGCCGTCCGCAAGGCTTACGCAAGGGGCGTACGAAACGTAACTCGGGTTCGGTATAAGAACTTCGTCCCCGACGTCGATTACGGTACGCAGAGCCAAATCTATCGCTTCGGATGCGCCTATCGTCATTATTATTTCGTCGGCGGAAAAATCCACGTTAAATCTCGTTTTAAGATATTTTGAAATTTCTTCCCTTAACTTAGGCAAACCACTGTTGGACGTATACTGCGTATACCCCTTTTGAATGGCGGAAACGCCTGCGTTCCTGATTTCCCACGGGGTAACGAAGTCGGGCTCTCCGACGCCGAGCGATATTATATTTTCTTTGGAACTTGCGACCAAGTCGAAAAACTTACGGATACCCGACGGCTTCAAATTCCTTACTTTTTCATTACTAAAATCTCTCATGCGTGCACTATTTGCCTTTCTGCGCCGTCGGTTTTGACGGTAACTTGCCCTTCTATTTTATACTTCTTTAATATAAAGTGCGTTGCGGTGCTTAAAACGCCGTCTATCGTGGAAAGTTTTTCCGAAACGAAACGGGAAATATCCGCAAGGGACTTTCCTTCGACGAAAATTGCGATATCGAAGCCGCCGCTCATAAGATACAAACTTTTTACTTCCGGAAAGTTATCTAATTCTTCGGCTACGGCGTCGAATCCACGCAGTTTTTTGGGGGTAACCCTGACTTCGATAAGCGCTTGCACCACGTTAAAACTTTCGTTGTTGACTATGGCGGAATATTTAACTATAACGCCCGTGTCTTCGAGTTCTTTGATAGCGGCTTGAACGGCGGATTCGGAACTCCCCGTCATGGAAGATAGTTGCTTAACGCTGTATCTGGCGTCTTCGGTAAGCAATTTTAACAATTCGGATTGTAAATTATTCATAACACTGCCTTTTTTTATAAAAAAATAGTTCTTTTAGCCAAACTTATTCGCTTGTTAAGGTATTGTACCACAATTTTCAAATAAAATCAAACAATACGTTGCAAAACAAGATTTTTTTTGATAAAATATAGGTACTATGATTAAAATTTGGGCAAAAGTTATAAAAGAAGATAAAATAATAAAGCAAACCGTTTTACAAAAAGACGAGCAATTAGACTACGGAAATATCCCTGCTTACGTTTACGAAATTTGCGAAGGCTTGGATTTGCCGTCCCCCGTAATACTTAAAACGCATATATTTAACTACGCAAAATATAACTACGTGAAGTTTACTAAAGCCGATTACGTGGAAGAAATAAATTTTGATAAATTTATTATAGAAAACACGAATAGATAGTTTTTATTTTACCCATACTTATATGCGGAGGGTAAGAATGAAAACTACTACCTATATAGCGTATGCGCTTGCGATAACTGGCGCAATAGTTTGGCTTTTGGTAGGATTATTCGCATTTAATCCCGTAGCGTGGCTATTCGGCGCAGGCAGCGTTATATCGAGAATAATATATTCTTTGGTAGGCGTTAGCGGATTATGGCTTATATTCTACCTAGTCATTTTTAAACCTTTGAAAAATATGTAATTTCATACAAAAGAAACGAAAAAGCAACGCTTGTCCGTCAAAAACGGGCAAGCGTTGCACATTTAAAGCGATTTACTTATCCCTTGTAAATATGCCTACGAATTTATTAAGTTTATTTTATATAAGTTGCAACAAATCTACCAGTACGGCGAACGCCATTAAAACGATTAAACCTACGAAATGAATTATTCCTTCGACCTTTCGGTTTACGGGCTTTCTTCTTATCCACTCTATAAGCGTAAACACCACCCTGCTGCCGTCTAACGCAGGTATCGGCAACAAGTTGAATACCGCCAAATTAACGCCTATATAAGACGCTATGGAAAGCAAATAACTAAGTCCGCCGACTCGCACCGCTTGCGCCGTCATCGTAATGGTCGTTACCGTGCCGCCCACCGACGTAATTGCAAGTTTACCCGTCAATAATTCGCCTAAAAAAGTGAATATCGTTCCTGCAACTTTAAAAGAATATTCAAACGCCCTGCCGATAGTTTCAAAAAATCCGTATTTAACCGAAGCCGAATACAAACTTTGCACGCCTAACGCAGTAAGCAACGTGTTTGTGTCTTCTATATTCTCAAATTCGCCGTTAGTGCGCAGTTGAATTTTAATATTTTTCTTTTCGCCGTTTCTTAAAACCTTAACTTCAGCAAAGTCCCCTACGGCGCTGCCTTTTATCGCCTTCATAAGGTCGGTTGCAAGATAAACGTTTTTGCCGTTTACCGATAATATCACGTCGCCTTCAGTAAACGAATATTCGGCACCTAAAGCGGGAACGGAATCGTCTAATTGTTTTATGTAATAAGCCGATTGCCCGTAGCAACCGAAAGTAAGCATTATTATCAAAAGGGCAAGTAAGTAGTTCATAAAAGCGCCCGACACCAGCACTATAATTCTTTGCCAAGCCTTTTTATTGTTGAATGCGGAAGGGTC
Source organism: uncultured Clostridia bacterium (assembly GCA_964568155.1). GTDB lineage: Bacteria > Bacillota > Clostridia > Christensenellales > Borkfalkiaceae > UMGS775. Next base: position 5,709 of record CAZMOQ010000025.1, read on the forward strand.
GTCGTTTTCTTCGTCCTCGCCTTTAAAAGCACAAAATCCGCCCAAAGGCAAACACCTTACCGAAAACACTTCTCCGCTTTTGCCCGTTCGTTTATAAATCGCAGGACCGAAGCCTATCGCAAACTCGTTTATGCCAAAGCCGAATATTTTGCCTGCGGTATAATGCCCGAATTCGTGCACGGTTATCATCACAAGCAAAACTATTATGGCAAGCGCAACCGAACCCACCGTTTGCATTACGCTGCCGAAACTAACTAACAAATTCTCCATTCAATTCTCCGATTATATTTCTTGCCGTCTCTCTTGCGACAGCGTCCTGCCGTTCAAGAGTTTCAAGTCCGTCAATCTCGCAAGGCTTAGTTAAACTAATCACTTTTTCAAGCACCGTATAAATATCCGTAAATTTAATTTCGCCCTTCAAAAAAGCGGCAACTGCGACTTCGTTTGCAGCATTAAGAGCGCAGGGGTAATTTGCACCCCTTTTTGCACAATCCAAAGTCAAATAAAAACAAGGATATCTTTTTTTATCCACTTCGCCGAACGTTAAATTTTTAAGCGAAAGAAAGTCCAGCGGTTTGGTAACCGTTTGCGCCCTTTCGCCCAAAACCGCAAATTGAATGGGTACTTCCATAGACGGCGAACCTAGTTGAGCCAAAACCGCATTGTCTTTGAATTCGACCATAGAATGTATAACGCTTTCCCTATGCAATAAAACCTGAATTTTTTCAAGCGGAGCGTTAAAAAGCCACGCCGCTTCTATTACTTCGAAGCCCTTATTCACCATAGTGGCGCAATCTATCGTTATTTTTTTGCCCATAGACCAGTTGGGATGCTTTAAAGCGTCAACCGCCGACATATTTTTCAGTTCTTCGAGTGGCGTATCCCTGAACGCTCCGCCCGAACCCGTTATTATAAGTTTTTTAAAGGGCTTGTTTCTATTGCGTTCGAGACATTGCCATATCGCAGAATGTTCGCTGTCTACGGGGAAAATTTCAACGGGATTTTTCTTTAACGCTTCGGCAACCAACTTGCCGCCTACAACCAAACTCTCTTTATTTGCAAGCGCTATATTTTTACCCTTTTCTATGGCTTTTAATACCGCTTTTATGCCTATAAACCCGACGAGCGCAACCACGACGATATCAGCGTCGTCTATAACGGCGTCTAAATAAGCGTCCGTACCGAAAACGAATTTTGTGTTTTTATATTTATCAGTGATTTCTTTAGGCAAAACTTCACCGAAAGTTGCAACTTTCGGCGAAAATTTTTCCACTTGTTGTAAAAAAACACGGGTATTCGACCCGGCTGCAAGAGATACCGCTTTTATTTTATCGGGGTAACGCTCCGCAATGCCTAACGTTTGAACGCCTATCGAACCCGTGCTTCCGAGTAATGCTATTTTTATCATATTCAACCTTTATCGTTTTTATACCAAAGTAAAAGCAATAGCCATAACCACGCCTGCGAACATAATACCGTCTATTCTATCAAGCACGCCGCCGTGACCGGGCAAAATTTTGCCCATATCCTTAATGCCGCAATACCGTTTTATACCGCTTTCAAACAAATCCCCGATTTCGGTAAACAATGCGCCGACAAGCCCGATTGCAAGCATAACAAGCCAGCCGTAATCAAACGAAAACGTCGGTTTGCAAATAAAATACAGCAAAACGCCGCCGAGCATACCGCCTAAAAGCCCACCGATTGCGCCCGAAATTGTTTTATTAGGACTTATTTTGGGGCATAATTTTTTACCGCCGATTGCACTGCCGACTAAATAAGCGCAGGTATCCGAAAGCGAACTGCTTACGAAAATCATTAGTAAAGCAAGCGTTGAATTTTCAGTAAGCGAATTCGTATACGCCATAGCAAGCAAAAACAAATTAGGGTACACTAAAGACAAAACCGAAAAACAAAATTCGCCGCTAAAATTCGTATGCGATATTATTTTTAGCACTAAAACGCATAATATTGCGGCGATAATCGTCGAAACCGCTGCGATTATACCGAAAAACGTATATGCGGGAATTACTAATACTGCGGTAAGCATTATAATCGTTGCGAGTATTTTATCCGAAACGCAAAGAGTCAACTTACCGTTTTCGTCCGCTTTTGATTTAAACACGTCCTTTTTAAGCGCACGCAAAATTTCAACCGTTCCTATAACGGCGAAAATTTCGATTATTATATTAAACAACCTGACGTCGATATTTCTCAGCAAGAAAAAACCGACCATAACGGCAATCAAACACGAGCCCGTTATACATCTTTTAATCATATTAAACCTTTCCGTATCTGCGTTTGCGGTTTGCAAACGACGCTAGCGCTTTACCTAGTTCTTTTTTATCGAAATCGGGCCACAAAACATCGGTAAAATAAAGTTCCGAATACGCCGACTGATACATCATAAAATTAGATAACCTTAACTCTCCGCCCGTGCGTATAATCAAATCGAGCGGCGGCATACCTGCCGTATACAAATTTTTTTGAAGGTTTTCGTCGGTAACGGCTTCGCCCTTTTCGATAAGTTTATTCACGGCGGTTATAATTTCCTGTCTACCGCCGTAATTTATGCAAATATTAAACACGTATTCGCCGAAATCGGCTGTTTTTGCCGTTTCGGTTTTTATTACCTGCTTAAGAGATTCAGACAAAACGGACGTATCGCCGAGAACTTGAATTTTTATTCCGTTCTTAACGGCTTTATCGGTAAGTTTTTTAAGATATTCCTCAAGCAAGCGCATAAGTTCGTCGACTTCTTCTTTAGGTCTACCGAAATTTTCAGTGGAAAAAGCATACACGGTTACGACTTTTACGCCCTTTTCAAAGGCTGCCGTAACTACTTTTTCCACACGTTTGGAACCGATTTTATGTCCGTAAGAACGCTTTTTTTTGCGTTGCTCCGCCCAACGGCCGTTGCCGTCCATTATTATGCCTATATGCGTAGGTATCATTATACCGATAAAACGTCCTTTTCCTTTTCGGCGCAAGCGGCATCTATATCCGCAATCGTTTTGGTTATAACTTTTTCTACTTCTTTTTCGCCCGAAGCGTGTTCGTCTTCGGAAACTACTTTATCGTTTTTAAGTTTCTTAAGGGCGTCCATACCGTCCCTGCGAATATTTCTAACGGCTACTTTTGAATCTTCCGCCATTTTTTTAACTTGTTTTACAAGTTCTTTTCTTCTTTCTTCGGTTAAAACGGGGAAAGTAAGCCTGATTATTTTGCCGTCGTTTACGGGCGTAATGCCTAAATTTTCGACAAGCAGTTGTTTTTCTATAACCTTAAGCATAGAAGCGTCCCAAGGAGCGATGACTAAGCATCTTGCGTCCTGAACTGAAATATTGCCTACTTGGTTTATAGGCGAAGGCGTTCCGTAATAGTCGACTAAAACTTTATCGAGTATATGCGGATTCGCTCTGCCTGCTCTAATCGTTGCGTAATCGCTTTTTAATACGCTTACGCTTTTTTCCGAACGTTCTTCAACGTCCAAAAGTATCATTTCTATTTGTTCGTTCATAATAAATCTCCCTTATTTTATTATAGTTCCTATTTTTTCGCCCGAAACGGCACGAACGATAGAATTATCGCCGTCAAGCCCGAACGCAAGAATAGGTATTTTATTTTCCATACAAATCGTAACTGCGGTCGTATCCATCGCTTTAAGATTTTTTTGAATGAAATCCATATGCGAAATTTCGTCTATCTTTTTAGCGTTAGGATTTACCTTCGGGTCGCTGTCGTAAATGCCGTCCACGTTCTTAGCCAAAAGCAACACGTCGGCGTTTATTTCGGCAGTACGCAACGCTGCGCCCGTATCCGTAGAGAAATACGGATTGCCCGTACCGCAAGCAAATATAACAACCCTGCCTTTTTCTAAATGAGAAAGGGCTTTACGGAGAATATAAGGTTCTGCAACCCTGGTTATGGTAAGTGCGGTTTGAACTCTCGTCGGAATGTTTCTCTTTTCCAAAGCGTCTTGCAAAGCAAGCGAATTTATAACCGTAGCGAGCATACCCATATGGTCGGCGGTAGTTCTGTCCATTTCTTTGCCTTCTCTACCCCGCCAAAAATTGCCGCCGCCGATTATAATGCCTATTTCAACGCCCATTTCCTTAACTTTTACAAGTTGGTCAACCACTCTTGAAATAATAGTTTCGTCCAAACCGAAGCCTTGCTCGCCGGCAAGCGCTTCGCCTGAAAGTTTTATAACAACCCTTTTATACTTTGGTGTATTCATTATATTCTCCTTAATTTTCCGTAATACCAAAAGAAACACTTTAAAAGTAAGTGTTTCTTTTAAGTTAAATTATTTTTTCATTTGCGCTTCTACTTCAGCGGCAAAATCGTTCGACTTTTTTTCAAGACCTTCGCCCATTTCGAAACGAACGAACTTCTTAACCGAAACTTCCGAACCTACTTTTGCCGAAACTTCTTTCGCAACTTGAGTTATGGTCTTATCGGGTTCTTTAACGAACTTTTGATTTACCAAGCAAAAATCTTCGTAATACTTAACGATTCTGCCTTCAACCATTCTGTCGATAATCTTTTCGGGCTTGCCTTCGTTAAGCGCTTGCGCACGAAGAACTTCCTTTTCGTGTTCCAAAACGTCTTGCGGAACTTCGTCCTTGCAAACGTAAAGGGGCTTTGCAGCGGCGATTTGAAGCGCAACATCGTGTGCGAATTCTCTAACTTCGGCACAGTCCTTTGCTTCGATTTCAACCAAAACGCCTACCTTACCGCCCATATGAATGTAACTGTCGATAACGGTGTTTTCGCCAACGAATTTAGCGAATCTTCTGATAGAAATTTTTTCGCCGATTTTTGCGGTTGCGTTAATGGTATCGTCGTTTTTAGCGCTTACTAATTCTTCGATAGAATTAACTTCGTTATTCAAAACGTAATCCGCTACGCCGTCAACGAACTCTTTATACTGGTCGCCCTTAGCAACGAAATCGGTTTCGCAGTTAACTTCAACCAAAACGCCGGTATTACCTGCGATTTTAGCGGCAACTACGCCTTCGGCAGCGATTCTCGAAGCCTTTTTAGCGGCGGTTGCGATACCTTTTTCTCTAAGATAGTCAACGGCCTTTTCCATATCGCCGTTAGTTTCGGTAAGAGCCTTTTTGCAATCTAATATGCCTGCGCCCGTTTTTTGACGCAAAGCAACAACGTCACTTCCTGTAAACATAGTGTATATTACTCCTTATCTTGGATAATTATTTAATTTTTAATGAATTATTCGTTAACTTCAGCGGTTTCGACAACTTCTTCGGTTGCTTCGTTAACTTCTTCTACGACTTCTTCGGTTACTTCTTCTACCGTTTCTTCAGCGGCAAATTGTTCGCCTTGATTTGCTTCGATAACGGCATCTGCGATAACCGACGAAATAAGTTTTACTGCCCTGATAGCGTCGTCGTTACCGGGAATTACGTGGTCAACAACATCGGGGTCGCAGTTGGTATCGGTAATAGCGACGATAGGAATGTTAAGTTTCCTTGCTTCCTTAACTGCGATGTCTTCGTGATTCGGGTCAACGATGAACATAACGCCGGGGATAGTTCTCATATCCTTGATACCGCCGAGATTAAGTTCTAGTTTATCCCTTTCTGCCTTAAGTTGAATAACTTCCTTTTTGGGAAGAAGGTCAAACTCACCCATTTTTTCCATATTGTTGAGTTTGTTAAGCCTTTCTATTCTGCTTCTGATTGTTTTGAAGTTAGTTAAAGTACCGCCGAGCCATCTGGAATTGATGTAGTATTGACCGCATCTTTCGGCTTCCTGCTTAACTGCTTCTTGCGCTTGTTTCTTCGTTCCTACGAAAAGAACGCTTTTGCCTGCTTTAACGGCTTCTACGACGAACTTATACGCATCGTTTTCGATAAGGTCAACGGTTTGTTCGAGATTGATGATATGAATACCGTTTCTTTCGCCGTAAATGTACTTCTTCATTTTGGGGTTCCATCTTCTGGTTTGGTGTCCGAAGTGAACGCCTGCTTC
>CAZMOQ010000026.1:0-4937 GCA_964568155.1 uncultured Clostridia bacterium
AGTGTTACGCAATTTGTTTTTTTATGGCGAAATTTTTTAAAATTATCGTATCCGCATTTTTTTAAATCCCTTAAAAGCATTGATTTTTTGTTTTTCATATGGTATATTAAACATATATTTTACGTCAAGGAGTTTATTTGATGGAAAAACGTAAAGCAGGTATTTTATTGCATATTTCTTCTTTGCCTGGTAAATACGGCATAGGAACGCTCGGTAAATGCGCTTTCGATTTTATAGATTTTCTTAAATCTTCAGGAATGTCAATTTGGCAAACCCTGCCGCTTTTGCCGACAGGCTACGGCGATAGCCCTTATCAGGCTTGCGCTAATTATGCGCTGAATTTTTATTTTATAGATTTCGATATCCTTAAAAATCAGGGGTTGCTCGAAGAACACGAGTATTCTTCGATAGAGTGGTGTTATGACGAACGCAGGGTGGATTACGGCAAACTTTTTACTTATAAAGCCGCCGTTTTGCGTAAAGCCTACGACCGCTTCGACAAAAACAATAAAGAATGGCAAGGGTTTTTATCGCAAGGCAGATACTTGGATTTTTCCGTCTTTATGACTATAAAAGGTTTGCAAAATTTTAAGGCTTGTTCGGAGTGGGACGAAAAATATAAAAATTATTCGGACGAACTTTTCGACGAGATTAAAACGACGTATTTTGAAGAAGTTAATTTTTGGCAGTTTACGCAGTTTGTTTTTTTATGGCAGTGGCAGGCGTTAAAGGCTTACGCAAACAAAAACGGCGTATCCATAATGGGGGATATGCCCATATACGTATCTATGGACAGCGTTGAAATGTGGAAATATAAAAAGCAGTTGTTTCTTTTAGATGAAGAAGGGAGCCCCGCATTGCAAGCAGGCGTTCCGCCCGATGCGTTTTCTAGCGACGGTCAACTTTGGGGAAACCCCGTTTACGACTGGGCGCTTATGAAAAAAGACGGTTATAAATGGTGGAAAGACCGCATATCGTACGAATTTGAACTTTTCGATATCGTAAGAATCGACCATTTTAGGGGATTTGATAGATTTTTCGCTATTCCCATAGACGACGATACCGCAAAAAACGGCAAGTGGTTGCCTGCTCCCGGTGCGGAACTTTTCAAAGGAATGGAAAATCTTAACGTAGTTGCCGAAGATTTAGGGGTAATTGACGAAGGCGTTATAAAAATGCTTGAAGAAGTCGGCTATCCCGGAATGCGTGTTGCGGAATTTTCGTTTGACGGCAATGCGGATAATCCGCATAAAACTTCTAATATGATAGAAAATTGCATTGCGTATACAGGCACGCACGATAATCAGCCGCTAAAAGCGTTTTTGCAAGAACTTACCGTTTCCGACGGAAAAAATTTTATAAAAGACCTTAGAAAAGAATGTAAAATTTTGCACGTTAAGTTTAATAATTCAACCATAGAAGAAACTTGCGAAACGGTCATAAAAACGGTGTTTGCAAGCAAGGCGAACGTTTGTATTTTGCCTATGCAGGACGTTTTATTGTACGGTGCCGAAAGCCGAATGAACTTTCCTTCCAGCCTATCGTCAAACAACTGGACTTTTAGGTTTATCGACAGCGATTTTAAAAACGAAACTGCCGAGTATTTGAAAAAACTTGTAAAAAAATATGGTAGGCAATAGCACTATTTACCGCTTGTTTTTATTGTTTGCTTAAGAATTAAAAAAAGAATATTGTCATAAAAAAGAGTTGCCCCTTAAAAGCAACTCTCTTTTTATAAATTAAACAGTTAAAACTCATATTTTTTTATAGAAAAACATTTTATTAGCCGTTGATGACTTTTAACGCTTTTTCTACGACGTTTTCTACGGTAAAGCCGAAATGGTTGAATAAAACTTTTGCAGGGGCGGATTTGCCGAAGTCGTTCATTGCGATTACTTCGCCGTCAAGCCCTGCGTATTTATACCAACATTCGGGCGAGCCTGCTTCTACGCACACTCTTGCCCTGATATTTTTCGGCAATACGCTTTCTTTATATTTTGCGGTTTGTTTTTCAAAAATTTCCATACACGGCATAGAAACCACTCTCGCTTTAATGCCTTTGTTTGCAAGTTCGGTTTGCGCCTTCATTATAACTTCCACTTCGCTGCCTGCCGCCATAAGTATAACGTCGGGTGTTCCTTTGCAATCGGAAAGCACGTAGCCGCCTTTAAGCGCATTTTTGCCCGTTCCGTCGAATAGGGGAAGGGTTTGTCTTGAAAGAATCAATGCGGTGGGGTTGCCGCTCTTTAACGCAGTTATCCAACCTGCTGTGGTTTCCCTGCAGTCTGCGGGGCGGAAAACATTCATATTAGGCATACTTCTAAGTGCGGTAAGTTGTTCTATGGGTTCGTGCGTGGGACCGTCTTCGCCGACGCCGATGCTGTCGTGCGTTAAGATATAAGTAACGGGAATTTGCATAAGCGCCGAAAGACGCATAGCGTTTCTCATATAATCGCTGAAAACGAAGAACGTAGCCACGTACGGCATACAACCGCCGTGCAAATACATACCGTTTGCGATTGCCGCCATAGCGTGTTCCCTTATACCGAATTGAATATTAGAACCTGCGTAATTAGTCGGTCTATAATATTCTCTCTTTTTCATTATGCTTTTGTTGGAAGGTCCTAAGTCCGCTGAACCGCCCATAAGGGTGGGGATAATATCCGCAAGTTTGTTAAGCACCGTAGAACTTGCGCCTCTGGTAGCGTCGGGCTTTTCGAAATTCCATAAATCTTCCATATTTTCAAGGTCAGGGATTTCGTTCTTCATATATGCTGTAAATTCGTTTGCAAGTTCGGGGTAAGCGGCTTTGTAACTTTCAAAAAGTTCGTTCCACTGCTTTTCGATAGCCTTGCCCCTGGAAATAGCCCTTCTTGTATGGCGGAGAACGTTTGACGGAACTGTGAACGGTTGTTCGGTCCAACCCAAAGTTTCTTTAAGCGCTTGAACGTTTGCTTCGCCGAGCGGTGCGCCGTGACTTTTTTCGCTGCCTGCGAGCGGCGAGCCGTAGCCTATTACCGATTTGCAAATAATAAGCGAAGGTTTGTTCTTTTCAGCCTTAGCCTTTTTAATCGCTCTCGATATCGCTGAAATATCGTTTGCGTCCTTAACTTTAATAACCTGCCAGCCTAACGCTTCGTGTCGTTTGCCTACGTCTTCGTTAAAAGTCCCGCTTATATCGCCTTCGATAGTAATATCGTTGTTATCGTAAAGCACGATAAGTTTGCCTAACTTATGCGCACCGGCAAAAGAAGCCGCTTCGTTTTCGATGCCTTCCTGCATACAGCCGTCGCCGCAAAGGGCGTAGGTGTAGTGGTCTACGATATTAAATCCGTCACGATTGAATTTTGCGGCAAGGTGAGTTTCGGCAACAGCCATACCTACTGCGTTTGCTATACCTTGACCGAGCGGACCGGTAGAAGTTTCCACGCCTTTGGTTACGCCGTATTCGGGGTGTCCCGGCGTTTTGGAACCGAGTTGACGGAATTCTTTTATGTCTTCGATTTTAAGTCCGAAACCGAAAAGATATAAAAGGCTGTAATAAAGCATAGAGCCGTGTCCTGCTGAAAGGACGAATCTGTCTCGGTCGGAAAAAGTCGGGTTGGTCGGGTTGTACTTCATAGCGTTAGCGAAAAGGGTGTAACCTATAGGCGCTGCGCCCAAAGGTAAGCCGGGATGGCCTGATTTTGCTTTTTCTATCGCTTCCGCAGATAGTACCCTTATAGAATTTATCGCTTGCTGTTTTATATCTTTCATAAAAACTCCTTAAAGAATAATAATTTACCCTACTATTGTAATACATAATTATTTTATTTTCAAGTGTTTTTTTTAAATCTTGGTTAAATGTTTGTAATTTATTATAAAAATGTGTTACAATATATGAAAATATTTTAAAAAATCGGAGAGATTATGGATAACAAGCAATTCGTGAAAGAAATTACTGATATGAACGAAGACTTCGCTAAATGGTATACGGACGTAATTACCAAGACTCAACTTGTAGATTACGGTCCCGTAAAAGGCACTATGGTAATAAGACCTTACGGTTACGCCATTTGGGAAAATATACAAAAAGAACTTGACGCAAGGTTCAAAGAAACGGGTGTAAAGAACGCTTACTTCCCGATGCTTATTCCTGAAAGTTACCTTAAAAGGGAAGCCGAACACGTTGAAGGCTTTGCGCCCGAAGTTGCGGTGGTAACTTACGCAGGCGGCGCCGAACTTCAGGAAAAGTTGGTAATTCGCCCGACTAGCGAAACCATTATTTGCGAAATGTACAGCAAGTGGTTGCAAAGTTACAGGGATTTGCCTATCCTTATAAATCAGTGGGCTAATGTAATGCGTTGGGAAAAAACGACTAGACCTTTCCTTCGTACCAGCGAATTTTTATGGCAGGAAGGGCATACCGTGCATGCAACCGAAGAAGAAGCGATTGCCGAAACTTTGCAAATGCTTAACGTTTATAAAGATTTTGCCGAAAACGTTCTTGCAATTCCCGTATTTACGGGCAAAAAGACCGAAAAGGAAAAGTTTGCAGGCGCAGTTGCAACCTACGGAATGGAAGCGATGATGCTTGACGGTAAAAGTTTGCAAGCAGGTACTTCGCATTATTTGGGGCAAAACTTTGCAAAAGCCTTCAATATGCAGTTCTTGGATAAAGACGGCGTAAGAAAGTACGGTTATTCTACTTCTTGGGGTGTATCGACAAGGCTTATAGGGGCAATAATAATGGCGCACGGCGACCAAAGGGGTTTGGTGTTGCCGCCTAAAGTTGCGCCCGTTCAAACCGTGCTTATTCCCGTAGCGGCTCATAAGGGCGGCGTAAACGAAAAGGTTTGCGAAATTTACGATAAACTTAAAAAATTCGGCGTAAGAGTCGAAAAGGACGACAGGGATATGAGCCCCGGTTGGAAGTTCAACGAATGGGAAATGAAGGG